>CAMHPC010000124.1 GCA_946186945.1 uncultured Prevotella sp. | reverse complement strand
AAATCGACGCATACCATGTCGTGGCAAACTACAGTTACGACGAATATCCCGGCTGTCCCAACGGCAGCGACTATGCCGTGGCAGGTATCTGCAGTGCCGATGGTCGCCATCTGGCCATGATGCCGCACCTGGAGCGCGCTATCTTCCCCTGGCAGTGCGGTTGGTATCCCACCGACCACCGCTACGATGAGGTGACACCGTGGATAGAGGCCTTCGTCAACGCACGCAAATGGATAGAAAACAAAAACAAATGACAGTAGCTTAGGCTTATGGGTATATATAAGGACTGCTTCACCACCTTTTTCAAGATAGGCGCCTTCACTCTCGGAGGCGGCTATGCCATGATACCCATCATAGAGCGCGAGGTGGTGGAGCGTCACAAGTGGGTGGACAAGGAGGAGTTTCTCGACCTCATAGCCATCGCACAGAGTTGCCCGGGTGTGTTTGCTGTCAACATGAGCATATTCATCGGCTATAAGTTGCGGCGACTGCGGGGTGCGCTCTGCGCCACCGTGGGCACTGCCCTACCCTCGTTTGTTATCATACTGCTCATAGCCATGTTCTTCGTCCGCTTTCAGGACAATGCCGTAGTGGCAGCCATGTTCAACGGCATACGTCCTGCGGTGGTGGCGCTCATAGCGGTGCCTACGTTCAACCTGGCACGCAGTGCCAAGATCTCTTTGGAGAACTGCTGGATACCCATCGTCAGTGCCCTTGCCATCTGGCTCTTTGGTGTCAATCCCGTCATTGTCATCCTGGTGGCAGGCTGCGGCGGTTGGCTGTATGGTAAACTTGTAAAACCCACTGAGCCATGATATTCCTGCAACTCTTCATCACATTCTTCGAGATAGGCCTCTTTGGCTTCGGCGGCGGCTACGGCATGCTCTCCCTCATACAGACCGAGGTGGTGCACAACCACCAGTGGCTCTCCTCTGCCGAGTTTACCAATATCGTGGCTATCAGTCAGATGACTCCCGGTCCCATAGGTATCAACTCCGCCACCTACTGCGGATATACGGCAGTGGCAAACAGCGGCATGGGCGAAGGCATGGCAATACTGGGCAGCGTGGTGGCAACCACGGCACTGGTGCTGCCCTCGCTGATACTCATGGTGCTCATAGCGAAGATGTTTCTGAAATACATGGACACGCCTGTGGTACGCGACATCTTCAGCGGTCTGCGCCCTGCGGTGGTGGGACTGCTGGCTGCTGCCACCCTGCTGCTCATGACCTCCGACAACTTCTCGGCATGGCATATCAATCCCTGGCGCTTCTGCATCAGCGTGGCACTCTTCGCTGCCACCTTCGTAGGCACTATGTGGCTGAAGATTAACCCCATCCGCATGATAGGATACGCTGCCTTTGCCGGACTCCTACTATTGTATTAACCTTAATTATTCTGACACAATATGAAAAAACTATTACTAATCCTAATCACCATGATGTTCTCACTGGGCACCTTCGCACAAGACGAGGAGCCCAACGTGCTGAGATACCACTTGAAAAACGGCACCACCTACGATGTGACCATCAGCCAACTGGACCGACTGCAGAAAGTGGGCAGCATGGGATGGAACAACATCTTCAACAACGGACTGCCCAACAAGACCATACTCTTTGCCGATGTAGACTTCGTGGAGTTTGTATACGACAGCAGCATAAGCAAGGACAACAACGTGAACCGCAACAAGGACCGCGCCAAGGAATTGGAGTACCCGCACCTGCGCGACGGGGCTACGCAACTGCTCGTGATACACAGCACCACCGAATATGGCATCACCTATTCGCTGGAGTGGGACTGCACAAAGAAGACGCAACGGTGGACCTGCTACGAGTTTCACAATGGCATACCCGACAATAATGTGGGACGCGTAGGCTCATGGCAAGACGACACGCTGATACCCGAACCCTATCGTACTCACTCGTCGCAATACTCCGGCACATCATACTCTCGCGGCCACATGTGCATGTCGAGCGACAGGCAGGCATCGGCAGAGCAAAACAAACAGACATTCTATATCAGCAACGCTCACCCACAATACCAGAAACACAACGGCGGACTGTGGAACACACTGGAGAATAAGGTGAACGGCTGGGGTAACAACTCTTCTTTCCGCGATACTCTGTATGTGGTGAAGGCTGGCACCATTGAGGACGGACAGGTGCTGGAAACAACAAGCAGCGGACTGGTAGTGCCCAAGTATTTCTATATGGCAGTGCTATGCGTGAAGAACCACCAATATAAGGCACTGGCGTTCTGGACGGAGCACACCAACGTGAGTATCACCAAGGCCAACTGGAAAGACTATGCCATCACAGTAGATGAGTTGGAGGAGAAGACGGGTATAGACTTCTTCTGCAACCTGCCCGACGACATAGAGGAACAGGTAGAGGAAAGTCTTGACACCGGGCTATGGCCGTGACATCTGTATGATATATTCGCTGTCGCAGAACGACTGATGTAAATGAATGAAAATATGGTTCAACAAATAAGGAATAATAACGAGGCTGTAACGCCTGTCAGTCGTGAGATGAAGGGACTAAAGGAGTTTTTTCCACAGTGCTTCAACGCTCAAGGCGAGTTTGATATAGATAAGTTTCGTGAGGCCATAGAACCACACGTGGATGTGACGCGTGAAGGTCGCAGTTATGACTTCTTGGGTAAGAGTTATGCTCGTATGCTGTCGTCGCTGGACACCACAACCGTGATACGTCCTGATGTGGAGCATAATAGCAAGCCCGAGAATGTCAACAGCGAGAATATCTATATCAGTGGCGACAACCTCGATGCGCTGCACCATCTGGTGAAGAGTTACACGGGCAAGGTGAAGTGTATCTATATAGACCCACCCTACAATACGGGTACTGACGGCTTTGTATATAACGACAAGTTCAAGTTTACGGCAGAGGAGTTAGAGAAGAAGTTGAGCATCAGTCCCGACGAGGCAGAAAAGATTATTGCCATGACCAGTGGTCATCGTGCCAGTCATGCGGCGTGGCTAACCTTCATGATGCCTCGCCTGCAGTTGGCTCGCGACCTACTGTCTAAGGATGGTGTCATATTTATCTCAATAGATGATAATGAACAGGCATATCTGAAACAACTGTGCGATAATGTATTTGGGGAGGATAATTTTGTTGGGGAAATTATTTGGAATAACGCTACTGACAACAATCCAACAAATATAACTATAGAACATGAGTATATCCTCTGCTATACAAGAAACCGCGATTTACTGGAATCGGTTTGGAAATCAAATATTAGTGATATAAAGGATCTTCTAATTGAAAAGGGCAAAGAACTGAATAGTTTGTATAAAGGTGAACAGCTGCAAACTATGTGGAAGAAGTGGTATAAAGAAAACAAAAGTCAGTTAGGGGAACTTGACCGATATAAATATATTGACGAGGGTGGTGTGTACACTGGTAGCCAAAGTGTTCACAACCCGGGTAAAGAAGGCTATCGATATGACATTATACATCCCGTAACAAAGAAGCCTTGTAAACAGCCACTCATGGGATATCGTTTCCCTGAGTCATCTATGCAAAAGATGATAGATGAAGGAAAGATTCTCTTTGGTGATGACGAAACAAAACTTGTTGAAATAAAATTGTATGCATCTGAATATCAAGACAAGTTTTCAAGTGTTTATGAACTGGACAGCCGCGCTGGTGCTAACGAGTTGAGAAAACTCTTTCCAGAGGCGAAACAGATATTCAAGAATCCCAAAACCTCGGAATTGATAATACATATTTTATCTTACATCAGTATAGAAGAGGATAAGTATATTATGGATTTCTTTGGAGGTTCTTGTACTACGGCGGATGCTATTATGCAATTGAATCAGAAGCAGGAAAAGAAGGCAAAATTTATTCTTGTTCAATTACCTGAAAAGATTGCAGAAGACAAAGAAGCATATAAACTCGGCTATCGCACCATCGATGAAATAGGCATGGAGCGTATCAAGCGTGCCGCTAAGAAAATCAAGGAGGAAAACCCGCTTTTTGCAGGCGACCTGGGCTTTAAGCACTACACACTGGAGGAAGTGCCAGAAAATACCCTCGACAAATTGGATGCCTTTGACCCCAACGTCATTCTCTCTACCGACGACGTGCTGAACATGTTCGGACGCGACACAGTGCTGCAAACATGGCTCGTCAATGACGGCTATGGACTGGGGGCAAAGACAGAAGACATAGTACTCGACAATTACCATGCCACCCTCTGTGGCCATCATCTTTACATGACGGATGCCGACTTTACAGAAAATGACATGACAGCACTGGTGGACCGCTATCAGGGTGACCCATCGTTCAACCCCGACTGCATCGTGCTGTTTGGCTATAGTTTCGGTCATAACGCTAAGGATATGCTGGAGAAGAACAAGCCTACCATCAATCTGGTGAAGGATAAGAATGTAATTATTGATGTACGATATTAGTGTGTTATGGAACTGATACTACAGAATAATCTGCCACACCAGCAGTTGCCTGTAGAGGCCGTGGGTGATGCCCTGAAAGAAGTGGACTGGCAGTCGCCAAAAGACTTCTATGCTAATCCGCTATTGTCATGGTCTAAACGCTCTCAGTTGTCCACACCTATCACTGAAGTAAAGAAACGGCTGGTGCCCTATGTGCCGCTGAAACTGCAGGAACCAGAAGAGGAAGGACCGCTGAACCTTGACATCAAGATGGAAACGGGTACGGGAAAGACTTATGTCTATACGAAGACCATTTTTGAACTGCATCAACGCTACGGACTGAATAAATTCATTGTTTGTGTGCCGTCGCTGCCTATCAAGGCGGGTGCAGAGCAATTCCTCAACGATCTGTATGTGCAGCAACATTTCCGCGATGCCTGCGGCTATCATTGCGAATTAGAGGTGGGCGTGCTGGAGGCTGCCAAGACCAAGAAGGGCAAGCGGTATTTTCCTGGTGTGGTGCGCAACTTCGTGGAGGGCTCATGTCAACAGCGCAACAAGATATACGTACTATTGCTGAATATGGCTCTTCTGACTAATGCGCAGATACTGAAACGTGACGATTATGACTTTGGTGTCTTGGGCTACTACCGTCCGTTTAATGCGCTCAGGGCTACCCACCCCGTTGTTATCATCGATGAGCCTCACCGCTTCACACGTTCGCAGTCGGCATATACCCAGATACTGAAAGAACTACAGCCGCAGTTGATACTGCGCTATGGTGCCACCTTCCCGGAAATCACCGTGGGCAAGGGTAAAAGCAGACATGTGACGAAGGACTACCTGAACCTGCTCTACGACCTGAATGCCTGCGAAGCCTTTTCACAGAATCTGATAAAAGGTGTGGCAAAAGAGCACTTTGAACTGGAGGGAGGACAGCGCGAACGCATCATCATCAAAGAGATCAAACAGAGTGAGCGCAAGGTTACGCTGCAATATGCCGGCAAGACAGAGACACTGCAGGCAGGCGACCCCATCACACTGTCACCAGAAATGCAGAATGTCAGCATCGACTCGGTAGAGAAAGGTATGGTGACTCTGTCAAATGGTAGGACATTCCACACCAGCGAACATTTCAGTCCGTCGGTTTACGCACAGTCGTACCAAGAGGAAATGGTTAAACTGGCCATTCAGCGCCATTTCGAGACGGAACGGAAGAACTTTGAAGAGGATCGACGTATCAAGACTCTGGCTCTGTTTTTTATCGACAATATCCGTTCGTATCGCGGTGATGACCATGAGAACGGGTGGCTGGCAGAGAAATTCGAAACGCTTCTGAAAGAACGCGTGACGTTCGAACTCAGCCAACCATGTTCTGATGAATATAAAGCCTACCTGGAGGCTACACTGAAAGACACTCATGCCTGTCATGGCGGCTACTTCGCTGAGGACAATCAGAATAGCGATGAGGAGATTGCTCAACAGGTGAGAGAGATCCTGCACGACAAGAAACAGTTGCTGTCGTTTAAGAACGAAGACGGCAGTTGGAACACGCGACGCTTTATTTTCTCGAAGTGGACACTAAAAGAGGGTTGGGACAATCCCAATGTGTTTACCATCTGCAAACTGCGCTCCAGTGGCAGTGAAATAAGCAAACTGCAAGAGGTGGGTCGTGGCCTTCGCTTGCCAGTAGATGAATACGGCAATCGCAGTAGCGAAGACCACCTATTGAACTACATTGTCGACTTCGACGAAAGAGACTTTGCCGCTAAGTTGGTGGCAGAAATTAACGGTCAGGTACCACAAGTAGCAATTACAGACAAGATACCTGCTCAGTTGATAGCATCTGTGGCTCAGCAGCGTGGTATCGATGAGTTTGATTTTGCATACGAACTGAAGAAACGAGGCATTATCAAAGACCTGGAATATCATATCAATGGCGACATGCTGGGTGAACTATACAATCTTTACCCGGAGTTTGCCAATACAGGCTTACCTAAGTCGAAGGTTATTGACCGAAACAAGAAGAACACCAATAAGATTAAAATCCGCCCACAGGTATTCGACCGTCTACGCGACCTCTGGATGAAGATCAATAAACGGTATATCATCTTCTTCGACCCTATGCTGGAGAAAGAACTGGAAAAAGCATTACCTCTACTGTTCAGCGATGGGGTGTTTGCACAAAGCGTGATAACGAGTCAAAGAGAAGTGATTGGTACTGATAGTGGGCACTTGTCGTACGTGCAGGATACGGGCGTGCAATATCAGACAAGCGGAAACCGTATTCCTTATAACGAATTCCTGAAACGCATAAACCGTGCAACGAGCGTTCCCATTATCGCCCTGCATAAAGCCATGTGTGAGGGTATTGGCACGAAACCTGCTTTCACTCAGGCGATGATAAACGACCAGTCGTTGGCTCGTATAATCAACAATATCACGAATTGGAAAATAGAGAATTCTATGAGCCAGTTTAAGTATAAGCAGACGGCATATGATGTGAAGCGTACCAGACTGACTGACGAAAACGGCAAACGGTATGAGGATATCGTTCAGAGTTATATAGGCAATCACCTGGATAGTGCACGTGTGGCTGACAGGTACCTCTATGATGCCTATACCTACGACAGCGACCTGGAGCAGACTAACCTGAGAACGTCCGACATCGACGAGGTCATCGTATTTGGGAAAATACCTCGCAAGAGCATTGCCATCCCCACTATCACCAACGACTCTTACAGTCCTGACTTTATGTATATGGTTAAGAAGACCAATGGCGCAAAGGAACTGAACATCATCGTTGAGACCAAGGGTGTGGATACGCCGGCTAATCTGCGCGATGTGGAGAGAAAGAAAATAGGCTGTGCCCGGAAGTTCTTCAATCAACTTCGGGAAGACTTTCCTGAGTTGAACGTAAACTTTCGTGACCAACTCAACAATCAACAATTACGAACAATTATTGACGACGTGCTGAGGGAGGCATAACATAATTCAAGTTTCTGAAGTATGATATCTGTCACTAAAATAGCGCCCCGAATGAGCAATAAGCAATCAGCCCAGGGCAACGCCCTGGGTAAACGTCATATCACATTTCATCGCCCTGTAAGGGCAAAAGCAAAGCCGTTCACTTGCTTTTGCCCTTACAGGGCGACTATTCTCTCGCACTGCCTACCCCAGGGCGCTGCCCTGGGCTGACTGCTCCTTGGCCTTTCAGGCCGTTTATAGAATAGACATGCGAAACTTGTATAACATAATACTTATATACAAAATTCCGCCACTCCCAATGGAGTGGCGGAATTGATTCTTCTATTGCTCTTCCTTTTCTTCTTGTTTTCTCAACCAAGCCTGTCTGTCTGCCTCTCAAAAAGTCCATTGAACAATGAATCTTGTGCGCATTTTCAAAAACATAGAGTGAGAATTAACCTGCTGGTTGAATTAAAATAATGCATACTTAACTTGGCCGATGGGCTTATGATTGAGAA
>CAMHPC010000123.1 GCA_946186945.1 uncultured Prevotella sp. | reverse complement strand
GACTCATAAATCTACCCTTAATCGTGTATTGGATGATAGTTGCGGATTTTAGGAAGAATATAAAAACTTGTATTTCTCATACAGAAAAAAGACTGTCATGCAACCGCAGACACGAAACTTTTTCTTATATTTGCAACCGAATAAACCTGATGATACGATATATGAAACTATTGACCTCTATACTCCTCGCCATGACTCTCTGTATCTGTGCCCGAGCGCAAAATATGGTGCTCACAGGCACCGTGGTCGATGCACAGACGCGAGAACCCATCGCCCAGGCAAGCGTGGTGGCAGAAAAGGGTGGGGTGGCAGTGGTGACCAACGACGACGGACTGTTCACACTGAAGAGCGAGACGCACGTCGCGGCACTCACGGTGTCGCACCTGGGCTATCAAAGTCAACGCGTGGTAGTCGATGCAGACAATATGGAGAAGGTCAGGGTGAGACTCGCTCCCACATCCATCACCCTGCAGGAACTGGTGGTGTGGACCGAAGACCCACGACTGCTGGTGAAAACGGCTATCAGCAAAATAACCGACAACTACAGCCAGCGGCCAGAACTGTATAAGTGCTTCTACCGCGAAACGGCGAAAAAGAGAAACCATTTCATATATGTGGCTGAGGGGGTGCTCGATATGTACAAGACAGCGTACAACCGAAACACCGCACGCGACAGGGTGGCGATAGTGAAGGGACGACGACTGCTCAGCCCTAAGACCAGCGACACGCTCACGGTGAAGGTGATGGGTGGCCCCGTGCTGCCCATACAACTGGATGTGGCGAAAAACCTCGACTTCCTGCTCAACGATGAGGAACTGGACTGCTACGACCTGAATATGGAGATGCCTGCCACTGTCAACGAACGATTGCAGTACGTGGTGAGCCTGAAGCCAAGGGTGCAGACGGCATACGCCCTCTTCTATGGGAAACTGTATATAGACCGGCAGACTCTTGCATTCTCACGGGCAGAACTCTCGCTCGATATGAGCAACCGAGAGAGGGCTACGGCATTCATGCTCAGAAGAAAGCCACGCGTGGTGAGGTTCCGTCCAAAGGAACTGACCACTACCATCGACTACAGATACGAAGACGGGGTCACGCATATAGCATACATCAACAATACCTTCCGCTTCAACTGCGACTGGAAACGACGACTCTTCGCCACGTCATTCACCGTGGCTTGCGAGATGGTGGTCACAGAACATAAAACCGCCGAGGGAAAACCTATCTCCGGACGCTCGTCCTTCGACTCGCGCGATGCCTTCTACGATAAAGTAGACTTCTTCCGCGACACCGACTTCTGGAAAGACTATAATATCATAGAACCCTCTGAGACGCTCGACAAAGCCATCGGAAAACTGCTCAAAAAATACCGATAGCGCATTCGTAGGCATTTCCTGCTGCTAATGGTGGCATATTTCTATCCGGAAATAACGGAAAAAATTTTTGGTTTTACGTCACTATATCGTATCTTTGCACCTTTGTAACGAAGGTGAATTATGAAGATTGGATTTGATAACGACAAATATGTTCGGATACAGTCCGAACATATCAGGGAACGCATATCGCAGTTTGATGGAAAACTATATCTGGAGTTGGGTGGCAAACTCTTCGACGACCACCACGCTTCACGCGTGTTGCCTGGGTTTAAACCCGACAGCAAACTGCAGATGCTCGAAAAACTCAGCAACAGCATAGAGATAGTAATCGTCATCAGCGCAGAGGATATAGAGGCCAACAAGATGAGGGCTGACCTCGGCATCACATACGACGAGGATGTGCTGCGCCTGCGCGAGGCTTTCATGCAGAGGCAGTTCATGGTGGGCTCGGTGGTCATCACCCACTATACCGGACAGCGCGCGGCAGACAACTTCCGCCTGCGACTGCAACGCATGGGCATAAAGACTTACATACACTACCTCATAGAGGGATATCCACACAATGTGGCGCTCATCGCATCGGACGAGGGCTTCGGAAAGAATGAATTCGTAGATACACAACGGCCACTGGTCATCGTCACCGCCCCCGGACCGGGCAGCGGCAAGATGGCGGTGTGCCTCAGCCAACTGTACAACGAAAACAAACGGGGCGTGAGGGCTGGATATGCCAAGTTTGAAACCTTCCCCGTGTGGAACCTGCCTCTCAAGCATCAGGTAAACGTGGCTTACGAGGCTGCCACTGCCGACCTCAACGATGTGAACATGATTGACCCCTTCCACCTCGATGCTTACGGCAAGGTGGCGGTCAACTACAACAGAGATATCGAGATCTACCCCGTGCTCAACGCGCTCTTCGAAGGCATCTACGGCACCAACCCCTATAAGTCGCCTACGGACATGGGGGTCAATATGGTGGGATTCTGTATCTCTGACAATGAGGTGTGCTGCCGCGCTTCCGAGGCGGAAATCATACGCCGATACTATGCCGCTACCAATAAGATGGCTGACGGGGCATGCAACGACAGCGAGGTGCACAAGATACAGATGCTCTTCAATCAACTGAAAATCACTACCGACAACCGCAGATGTACGGTGGCTGCCAAACAGAGGAAAAAGGATAGCGGACACACGTCGGCTGCCATAGAACTCGAAGACGGTACCATCATCACTTCACAGTCCAGTCCGCTGCTCGGTTGTTGCGCCGCACTCCTGCTCAATGTCACCAAGCACTTGGCTGGCATAGACCATGAGGTGAAACTCATACCGCAGAGTATGATAGAACCGATACAGAAGACCAAGATAGAATGTCTCGGCGCACATAACCCACGCCTGCATACCGACGAGGTGCTGGTGGCTCTCTCTGTGCTCTCACCTCATGACGAGAACTGCCGCAAGGCTCTCGAGTCGCTGCCGAAACTGCGCGGTTGTCAGATCCACTGCATGGTGATGCTCTCGGAGGTGGACCGCAAGATACTGAAGAAACTGGGCTGCGACCTCACCTGCGAACCCATACGCAAGAGATAGCCTACAGTCTTATGCCGAAGGAGGCATTGACAAACCAGTCGTACAGACGCCCTTTGTCGGTGCCGTGATGGTAGGAGAAGGTGTTCACCTGACCGTGCACGTTGAAAAACCAATTCTTCGCATTGTAGGTGAACGACACACGGCTGTCGAAATTCAAGCCGGGCTTGCCGTGATAGGTATCCTTGCCCATGAACCATATCTCCGACGCTATATCTGCCTCCTCATCTGTATCCGAGTATGGGCTCGTGTGGTGCTCTATCATATACTCACGCATGGTGGAGTCGTATCGCCATGTCCTGAAATTGTTGTATACCGACAGCATGGGCATAGCCAGCACGCTCAGCAGCATACCCTTGGCAGGCACCAGGTTGTAGGCATAACCGGCGCCAATGCTCAGTTGGTCCTGCTTGGCACGTCCCACATCGCCCATCAGGACGATGAAGTCGGGGTCGGTGTCGTGGGCGTAGTTCACGTGTGAGTGGTAATACATCATACCTGCCATAAACGAACCCGCCGAGCGTTTCTGTATCGTGCTTTGGTCGTAGGCTGCCGTATGAGAGAATCGCTTGCCGTTGAACAGGTAGTAGCCATCCAGTATCAATGTGCGCACCTTGATAGGGGTAAGCAGGAAATAGTCTTCCTCATCTTCCTCCCATGTGCCGTCCACCAAGCCGGATACCCGCATCGAGGGCATGTCGCTCTCAAAATTGTGTATGCGCAGGTTCACTCCGTAGGCACCACCGGTAGCACCAAACTTCAGTATGCTGCCCTTGTCGCCGCCCACGTTCACCGAATAGCCAAACCCATAGCCGCGATAGCCCGCCCATAAACCTACGTATGAGGAGGGTGTGGTGCGGATGCGGGGCTCTAAGGTTATGTCGCTGTACTTATCGCCGAAGAGTTGCCTGCCGTCTATCACGGCTTCCATCTTCAGGTCTGTCTGGCTCACGCTGCCCTGGGCTATCACCTGCCACGGCTTCTTCGGCGACTCTATGTATTCCGGGTCCACTCCCCTCACAGACATGGAGTCGATGAAGGTGCCCACTTTCTTTATGAACCCCACTATGCCCCCTCGCGGCTTCACTGTAGTGCCTGTCACGGGTTCTCCGGCACTCACCGTGCACAGGCATGATATGAAGAGGAGTGAGGCGCAGATACGATGCTTATTCATCACCTATACTGCCTTATCAGCACTTTTATGTTCTCGCCGCGCAGCATCTTCCTTAGGGCTAATACTGGAGTGTTGTTGTAATGGTAGGGGAAGAGTATCGTGGGCTTCAATGTCTTGGCTGCGTTTGCTGCTTGTTCCAATGTCATGGTGTAAGGTTGGTTGCAGGGCAGAAATGCCACATCTATGTCCTTTATCTCTGCCATCTCGGGTATGTCCTCCGTGTCGCCTGCCACGTATATGCGCAGTCCGTCTATGGTCAGCACATAACCGTTGTCCCTGCCTTTGGGGTGAAACTGTGTGCGTCCTTCGGTGGTGTTGTATGCTGGCACTGCCTCTACGGTGATATCGGGGGCTATCTGTTTCTTGTCGCCGTTTGCCATCACCTCGCCCAAACCCAGCATGTCAGCGCACCGCTTGTTGGTGATCACGCGGGTCTGCTCGCCGCTCAGTATCCGTATGGCATCAAGGTCGAAGTGGTCGCGGTGCTCATGGGTCACCAGCAGATAGTCGGCACGCGGCATGGTGGTGTAGTCTATGGCTCTGCCGCCCAACTCCCTCACAGGGTCTATCATTATCTCCTTGCCGTCATAGTCTATGCGGATGCTGGCGTGCACCAGTGCGTGTATCTTCACCTCTTTGCCACTCTTGGTCTTGAGAATGTCTGTCTCAAACTTGCCTGGCGTCACGGGCAGTCCGGCTTCCTTCCATGCCAGTATGCCACCCAGCAGGTTCACACACTTATAGCCCATGCTGCCGATGCGTATGCTCGCCTCGTGCGAGCGACGACCGGTGCGGCAGTACACTGCCACGGTCTTGTCGGCAGTCACACTCTTCTGTATGTTCTCTATGAAGTCGCGCCGCTTCATGTCTATGTTGATGGCTCCGAGCAGATGGTCCTCGGCATACTCTTCGGCGGTGCGCACGTCCACTATCACCACGTTTTCACTCTTTGTCAACTCGGTAAAGGCCTTCACGTCGGCTTCCTCAAACAACTGCTGCGAACAGGCAGGTGTCAGTCCCATGGCAGCCAACAAACAGGTTATCAGTTTCTTCATGTTATCAAGGGGTTGGTTCTTCTTTAATATGCAAAAGTACTACATAGTATGTGAAATACCAAACGAAAAGTTGGTTTTCCTTTCTTTTTTGTTTACCTTTGCACCGTAAAATATTGTTATGATAAGATAATCGTCAGTAAAATGGCGATTTTTATGACCGATATGTGGTTTTGAAAATGGATTGTTTAAACGATTTCTTTTCCGATGTCAGTGGCTTCCTTTGGGGCTGGCCTATGATTATACTGTTGCTCGGCACTCATGTGTTTCTCACTCTGCGCCTTCGTTTCCCACAGCGCAAGATGCTCACTGCCATACGCCTGAGCGTGAAGCGCGACAAAGGGGCTGAGGGCGATGTGTCGCAGTTTGCTGCCCTTGCCACTGCCCTTGCTGCCACCATCGGTACCGGCAATATAGTGGGTGTGGCCACAGCCGTTTCGCTCGGCGGACCGGGGGCAGTGCTCTGGTGCTGGCTCACGGGTGTCTTTGGCATATCTACGAAATATGCCGAGGGTCTGCTCTCGATAAAGTATAGGGTGAAGGCGAACGATGGACGTATGCTCGGCGGTCCGATGTATGCCATAGAACGTGGACTGGGGTGGAAATGGCTCGCCATACTCTTCGCATTCTTCACTGCCATAGCAGCCCTTGGCATTGGCAACACGGTGCAGGCGAATGCCATAGCCACCATAGCGCATGAGAGTTATGACATAAGCCCTTATATCACCGGTCTGCTGGTGTGTGCCCTTACCAGTGCCGTGGTGCTGGGTGGGGTGAAGAGCATAGCCAAGGTATGCAGCCGTCTGGTGCCTTTCATGGCGCTGTTTTATGTGATAGGGTGTGTGTACATACTTGTGCACAACAGCCATTACCTGTGGCCCGCCATGCAACTCATCGTGCAATCGGCATTCAATCCCGAGGCGGCAGGTGGTGGCTTCGTGGGCTCTACGGTGATGATGGCGGCACGCTTCGGCATAGCACGCGGACTGTTCTCCAACGAGTCGGGCATGGGTAGCGCACCTATAGTGGCGGCTGCAGCACAGACCAGAAACCCTGTGCGACAGGCTTTAGTGTCGAGCACGGGCACGTTCTGGGATACGGTGGTCATCTGTGCGCTCACAGGTCTGGTCATCGTCAGCAGTATCATCGCACACCCGGATATCAGTTACGATGACGGGGCGGCTCTCACCAAGGCGGCATTCAGCAAGATACCCCTCGTGGGTACACCGCTGCTCAGTTTCGGACTGCTCACCTTCGCCTTCAGCACTATCCTGGGGTGGTGCTACTACGGCGAGAGGGCTGTGGAGTACCTCAAGGGCAAACGGTGGATGCAGGCATACCGCGTGGTGTATATCCTAGCGGTCTTCGTAGGCAGCGTGATGAGCCTCACCACGGTATGGAACATAGCCGACTGTATGAACGCGCTCATGGCTGTACCCAATCTTATATCGCTGCTCCTGCTCAGCGGAGTGGTGGTGAAGGAGACGAAACGATACCTCTGGGAGGGACACCTGGAAGACGTGGACCTTGATACCTGACTTATTTCTCCAACCTGTTGGTTGAATTAAAATAATGACGCCGATGGCGTCATTAGGAGCGCACTGCATCTTGCAGTGCTTAAAAAATGTCCCAACCACTTTTTTGCTCGGTGGGAATTGCAATCCCACCGCACCTACTATAAGCATCTGTGATGCGTCAAAAACAATACCTATAAGCCAGCGGAAATAGGTAATATATTATCGCATTGCAAATGCTGATATTCAATGCGGCAGGATTGCAAATCCCGCCGAGCGTGTCACATGTGCGGGCTGAAAGCCCAATGAGCGCCAAGCCCAGGGCAGCCCTGGGCTTGGCGCTCGCTGCCCCTTCGGGGCGCATTGTCGTCTATACTTTTTTATAATTTTTCGAATCAATTTTTTTATAATTTTGAGCGCAGCGACTCAAAAAATCCAAAATTAAATTTTGAGCGCAGCGACCCAAAAAGAATAAAATTAAAATCTTGACCTCCGGTCTACCTCCTTCGCACCTCAGCCATTTGTGAGCACGCTCACATGGCATTCGGTTTGGCGTCGGTCGAGCGCAGCGACCCAAATAAAAATAACGAGCGCAGCGAAGAACCGTGATGTATTCTTTTCAAACCAATAATTTGGCAAATAGCCGAATTATTAGTAACTTTGCACACAAAGAAAAAAGCCGAAAAACCGTTCTTTGCGTTCGGTTAATAAACAAACCGAAATCGCAGATTAGTAAAACTTGAACATCAGAGATATCATGAAAATGCAGAATCGTAGGACTGACATGAAGACTATACGTGCAGGATACCGACATCAGACATTTCTACTTTAACGAATAATTTCACAACTCATTTTACCTAAAACTATGAACAGAATACTGCTCATCGCTTCGGCTCTGTCGCTGGTTCTGACGACAGCAGCACAACAGTCTCCTGAGCAGTTCAGCGTAGCCACGCTGAACGTCAACGGACTGCCACAGAAAATACTCTTTATCAATGTCAACTCCAAAGGCCCTGGAACTATGGGGTCATTGCAAATCGGAAAGTACCTCTCTGACAGACAGTATGACATGGTGTTCACACAGGAGGACTTCAACTACCACGACGAACTGACCTTCTTAATGAAGGATGACTACCAGATTGATACCTGGACCGGCGACGTGGATGTGATAGGTCACGATATTGACCTCTTGCACCCACAAAACCACCGCTTCGAGTGCGACGGACTGGGAGCCTGTATCAAGAACGGCATCACCATCGAATCGGTCAGTCGCACGCTCTGGACAACCTATTTCGGCAAGTTCAGCCATGCC
>CAMHPC010000122.1 GCA_946186945.1 uncultured Prevotella sp. | reverse complement strand
GCTCGTCTGCCACGGCTGTGGCATCACCCCTGCTCGCCGCTTGCTGCATGAAGAGTGAGGGGAAGGTGGCACTGGCATCGTAGTCCATATCCTTGCCCTGGCAAAGGGCTGCCACGCTCTTGCTCTCCTCGGCAGAGAGTAGTGAGAGTTGCGATAACCTACTGTCCCCGACGGCTGCCTGAAGGGCTATCTGGCTGTGGGCTCGCAACAGTGTCTGCATGTCTCGCTCGTTGTACAGGGCACTGTCGTATTCCATGTACAACATATAGGTGTCGGTATCCTTGGCAAATACGGTGATGGATATGGGGCACTTCACCGTATCGAGGGATATCTTGCACACAGGGTCGTCTATCGAGGCATAGTTGCCCATGCTCTCAGCATAGTCGTACATTATCTCGGCACGCAGTCCGCTGCGCTCCACTATGTGGGTGAAGGGGTAGTAGTTGTGCTCTTGTATCTCTAAGTTCTGTATCTGCTGCTCGTACACGGCTTTCGAGAACAATAGGTCTCTCTCGCCGCCACGCCTGTACACTACAGGCAGGGTCTTCACAAACATTCCCATGATGTCCTGCATGTCGCCCGTGGTGCGCCCGTTGTCTACGGTGGTCATCACTACCTGTTCCTCACGTGTGATGCGATACAGACTCTCCAGAAGGGCGGTCATCATGTAGTTGTTTTCTGTCAGTCCATGTGCCTGGCAGTAGGCGCGGATGGCTCGGCGAGGTATGTCTGTGGTGACCGTCTGACACCTGCTCTCGGCTTCTGCCGTCTCCGAATGGGGATAGACAGTTGTGGTGACACCTGCCATAAGGTTGTCGAAGTATTGCTCTGCCTCCTGATATCGTGACGACAGCAGCAACTGCTCTTCATCGAGCGAACGGTCAAAGGCTGTGTAGGTTTCTGCCGAGAGTGTCTCGCCCTCGTAGGCACGCTTGATGTCGTGCATCAGGATGGTGGCAGACACTCCATCGAAGATGATATGATGAATGTCGAGAAACAGGTATACCACCTCACTGCCTCTCACCTGATATACCGATGCTCGGTACAGACGGTCGTGGAACAGGTCGAAAGGTTTCACCAGTGACTGGAAATATCCCTCCTGCGGCAGTGTGTCGAGTGTCACCAGTTCCACTACTGTCGGCTCGTCGGCATGCGGCTGTTGACACACGTCTCCTTCGCTGATTGTCAGACGGGTCTTCAGATAGGGATGGGCACTGATGGCTGACTCTACAGCGTCGCGCAATTTCGACGCGTCCATGCCGTCCATTCGCTGCACACTGGGTATGTTGTACTGTATGGCTGTACGGTTCAGGTCCCAGTCTATGTATACACCACGCTGATTCTCTGTCAATGGGTAACAGGCCCGAGGGGCATGGTAGCGACAGATCTGACGAAGGAACTCCTCCTCGCTTATCTCACCATCACCGAAAAATCCTGCATCGGTCAGGTTCTCATAGAATACCTTGGCTGTTTCTTCATCCGACATGCGCTCAGCGAATTCTGACAACGTGAGTTCGGCATTGCCATCATCGTCTATGAAGAATCCCTCGGCGAGCAGACTTTCGTATAGGTCTTTCCTGTTCTTCTCCAGTGTACTCATATCTTTCTTTTTCGTTATTTTATCTTATTTCTTCTTTGCAAAAAGGTCTATCTTCTTGCGAACAGGCTTGTCTGCACCGTTATCGGCAGACTTGATACCCTTAAACACTCCCTGTGACTCCTTGCCCTGCTGCTCGCCTATGGTGGCCAACTGGCGCAGGGTGGGGCTCTTCATTATGTCGTTGGTCTTCAACTGCCAACCCATCTGCTGGTCTACCTGGGCACCAAACTTCATGGCAGAGAGCGAGGTCAGACCTATGCTTATCAGGTTGGTGGTTACACCAAACTTGTCATGGCCCAGTATGCCGGCGGCTATCTTGAACAATTGCTTCTCTGCTTCGCTCTCGGGTGCCACTATCTCTGCCAATCTTATCTCGGGCATGGGCAGTGCCTTGCGGTTCACCTTCCCGCTGGAGTTGAAGGGGAACTGCTCTAACTGCATGTATACCTCGGGCTGCATGTATTCTGCCAACTTCGATTGACTCATGTGGTCGCGCATCCGCTCCTCGCTCACGCTGGCACCGTCTTTCACCTTGTAGTATAATATCAGGTGCTGCATGCCTGCCACCTCGCGCACCATCGCCACAGCCTGCTGTATGCCCTCCACTTTCTGTGCCTGGGTCTCTATCTCGCCCAACTCTATACGGAAGCCACGCAACTTCACTTGCGAGTCTATACGTCCCGAGTACATTATCTGACCTTCTTCGTTCCAACGGCACAGATCGCCGGTGTGATACATACGCATGGGTTTGCCGTCACTCTGCAAGGGCAGGAAGGGGCAGTCTACAAATACCTTGGCTGTCTGCTCGGGCAGTTTCCAGTAACCGCAGCCCACCTGCACGCTGGCAAAACACAGTTCGCCTGCCACACCACGGGGCACCAGGTTGTTGTGCTGGTCCACTATGAAACAGTAACTGTTGGCCATGGGTCTGCCTATGGGTATGTCGTCATACACTCGCCCTTCTTCCAGATGATAGGCGGATATCAGGTCGGTACACTCCGTGGGACCGTAGCCGTTTACCAGATGCACCTTGCCGCTCACCAGCCCTATCATCTTCTCGCCCGTTAGGGTCATGTAGCGCATGGGCAACTCGTAACTGCTCAGGAGCATGGCACCCAGTGAGGTGGTATAACTGCCGCCGGTCACCTGATGGCTTACTATGAAGTCGCGCAGCCCTTTCATCTCCTTACGTATGGCGGTGGGGATGATGTGTATGCTGCCACCCACGGTCAGGGCAGGGTAGAGGTCCTGTATGTGGGCGTCAAACGAGAACGGACGGTGGTTGGAGATGCGGTCCTGACTGGTGATGCCAAGTATGTCGATCATAGAGGCTATGTAACTCCTCAGTCCGCGCTGATGCAACATCACGCCCTTGGGCAGTCCGGTGCTGCCAGAGGTGTAAATCATATATGCCAGTCCCTCAGGTTTGGTCTGAAGCACGGGCTCGGTCTTCATACTCAGGTCCTGGTCGTCTAAAAAGATTATCTGTATATCGCCCAGTTCCAAACCACCCTCGGCTTTCTTCGCTGCCAATACCTCATGCGTGGTAATCACGACCTTCGACTCTGAATTCTCTACCATATAACTCAGTCGCTCGTTGGGATACTCCAGGTCGAGGGGGGTATAGGCGGCGCCTGCCTTGTGGATGGCAAGCACCGTAAGGGGGAAATACTTGGTGCGGTCAAGCATCACGCACACGAAGTCGTCGGCTTCGATGCCCTTGCTCAGCAATAGGTGGGCGAGGGTGTCCGACTGCTCGTCCATCTCGCGGTAGGTAAACTCGCTGTCTACATCGCTCACTGCCAATGCGTCGGGGGTCTGCTTCGCCTGACGCACGAACAAATGGGCGAAGGTCTCATCCAGATTGATGTCCAACTGCTTGCCGGCACCCAATTCCATGAGGGCTGCCTTCTCTTCCTCGCTCACCAGTGTGATGTCGCGTATGGGGGCATCCACGTCTTTCATCATCTGCTCCATACAGTTCTTTATGCTGTCGGCCATGACGCGCATCATACTGCGACTGTTCATGGCACTGCTCGACTCCATGCGTATCTCGTACATGCCATTGGTGAGGAAGATGAAGGCTTCCATGTCGTTGAACAACTCACCACGGTCTTGCTGAGAGAAGGCAGTGTGTATGTCGCCAAACCAGAACTCTTCCTTCATGGTGGTCAATGCCTGGAAATTGAAGCAGATGCCGGGCACCATGCCCAGGTCTCTGCAGAAATGGGTGAAGGGGTAGGCTCCGTAGCGCACGGTGCTCATCAGTTCGCTGCGGAAACTCTGTATGTACTCGCGCACACTCTGACCTGATTTTATCTCCGACATAACAGGCACCGTGCGCACGTACATGCCATAGGCTTCGCGCAGACGTTTGTCCAGCCTGCCGTGGTTCAGAGTGGTGTATGCCACCTTGTCCTCGCGTAGTATCATCGACAGCGCATAACTGAATGCTGCCTGAAACAGCAGGTTCACGGCTATGCCATTCTCCTTGCACCAATGGTCCACGGTATCTGTGCAGATAAACGACGACTCGCGATCCATAATGCCCACAGGATTTTCCGGACGGGCAGAGAGCGTGGCAAGTTCCATGCCGGCAAACTTGTCGTGGTAGTAGGCCTTGGCGCGCTCGTATGTCTCTGTATTCATCGATGCTGCCTCGTCCACGGCTGCCTCCAGCATGCCGTAGGGGTGCTCGGGCAGTGGCTCGCCGTTGTATGCCAAGGGTAAATCCCGCTGAGAGAGTGTGGGGGTGTAAGTCATGCCGTCACACACTAAATGGTGAATGTCGGTCAACTGATAGTTCTGCTTCTCGGTGGTTATCAACTCCCAACGTACCAAGGGCTCATCGCCCATAATGTCGAACGGACGGATGAAAGCACCGTAGGCATAATCCTGAAACTCGGCTTCGCTCATCTTGCGGCGCACCACATGCAACTCATGGCTGTCGTCCACATACTGACGGGGATTGCCGTCGCTGTCTATCATGAAACGCAGGCGCAACTCCTTGCGGGCGGCATAGATCTTCTTTATGCTTTCCTCCACGCGGTCCAGGTCAACATCCGCGGGCAGTGAGGTGATGGAGGGTAGGTTGTATTGTCTGACATTGGGATATTTTATGCAGTCGAAGAACATGCCCAACTGCGATTGTAATAATGGATAGGTATTCATATCGATAGTCTTTATCGTTTGCTATATTGATTATGATTTGCTTTCTCCCTTTGGCTGATAGTCATCTGGGAGGAAGTTCACGTATGTCACATTCAGTCCGTACATGCTCTTGTAACTCATCTCTGAACTGTTGCCCTTGGCAAGTGTCAATCCTAAAGGTATCTTCTCCGTTGGATCATTCTTCAACTGCTCTGCCGTGTAGCGGCTGACTGTCTGGGCAGTAGGGTCAAATAGTATGCCGTCGTCTTTTAATATCAGTCGTACCATACCGTCAGTCGATTGACACAGGTTGATGTCGAACGACTGCGAGGAGCGGGGATGAGCCACGGCATGCTGGCAGATGTTGTTGCACAACTCCTCCGTCACCAGCATCACACGCTGGCGCAGCGACTCCGTCCACCCTTGGCGGGCAGTGAACTCGCTTATCTCCTGCTTCGCCTTTGCCAGTTCACCGCGGTCGTATGCCACAGACATGCTTATCTTGTCTGTCACAGCGCTCTCCTTGGGTATCAGCGTGAACCAGTGGATGTCGGCTTTCTTGCCACCCAACCACAGCAGGGCGAGAAACTGAAAGCCCAGACTGATGAATGACACTATGGGAAACGACAGCCAGATATGACGGGGAGACAACTGACCAAGGAGCAACAACGCAGGGGGCAAAAGGATGAAGGTGCCGGCAGAGAGAATGTTGCTGAATTTCATATAGCCCAACAACTGGTAGATGTACTTGCTCAACATCACTATTGCCATGGGCAATAGCATCAAGGCAAATTCACGCAGCGGGGTGCGACACAACTCTAACCAGGCTTCGGTAGAGGCGCCAAAGAGTTCTGCCAGACCGTCGGGCCATATCAGTACTACCATCATCAGCAGGGCTGTCACTCCGCAGGTCACGCCAAACACACGGTTGGAGAGTATGCGCAGACCCTTCAAGTCCTGTTCACCTACCAATACCGAACCTACAGAAAATACGGTGTCGCCACATCCGCTCAGGGCAAGCATGGATATTGACATGGTCTGCATGCACACCGAGAGGATGAACACACCGTCGGCTCCCTGGGCATCCATAATGATATAGTTGATACCCAATGCCACGGCTGCCAATACCAGATTGCCCAGCATGGTGGGCATGCCCTCGCGCATGTTGGCACATAACAGACGATACCAACCGGGTATGCGCGTCTCAAAAGCCATCCTGCTGCGAGAGGAACGAATCGCCCATATCATCAGACACACTGTCACCAACTGACCGATACCCGTGGCAAGGGCAGAACCCTCGATACCGAAACCAAGATACTTCACCAGAAGTATGTCGAATACCACGTTCAGTAAGCCCTCGACAGTGGTGGCTTTGGTCACCAACTGGGGGTTGCCGTCTACACCAATAAACAGTTTCAGTACTACTGACAATAGTGAGATGGGGGCAACGAAAAGGTACATCTGCATAAAGTCTGACAGATAGGGCTGGATGCGCTCCTCAGGGCATAATACTCTCACTACATGAGGCAGGAAAAATAGACACAATACCGACAGGGCTATCACAAACACCAATCCGGAATAAACTGAAACAGAGAATATCCTGCGTGCCGATTTTGTGTCCTGAGCACCCAATGCCTTACCTGCCAATACACTCGCACCTATAGCCAAAAGTGCGTGGATGGTGGCCATAACCATATTGAATGGCGACAAGAGGTTTATGGCTGACAAAGCATCGGGAGATACCAAGTGGCTCATGATGATACCGTCGGTAGTCAGGCACACCTGACCGATGATAAGTGTCAGTATGGTAGCAGTTAGGTATGAACGGAAAGACTTGGTTATTATATATCCTCTACGTGTTGCCATTGATAGTTAGGTTTTATCATCAACAAAAATACAACTTTCTCGTACAATAATACAGGTGGCACTCTTGTTTTAAGATATTTTCACATTTGTCCCAACCACGGTGAGAGATAAAATAATCTTACGATCCTGAGATTTTATATTTTTTTTTGGGATTTTACATTCAATTCCTTTATTTTTGCACAAAAAGAAAGAGGTATGTACGAAAAATATATCAATCCATTCAAGAGCCTGTTCGAACGGGCCGAGGTAGCCAAACTTACACCTGTGAAACTGCGAAACTGTTAATACTTATTTATGACACAAGATGATAAATGGATGATGCAGTACAATCAGATGATGGAATTTATGAAAACCCACCACAGACGACCATCCAAACACCGTATTGAAGAACACGACATGCTCAACTGGTTCAAATACACCAAGAAACAAGTCGCAAAAGGCAGTCTCACTGCCACCAGAACCGAACTCTTTGCACACCTGCTGGAAGTGGCGGACGGGTGCCGCAGGAAAAACCAATACGGATAGCAGAGGGAGAGACTCTTACCTTATCCCCCCAATAAGAACTTCACAGGTTCGTGCAGACGCTTCGACCAGTCGGACTCGGAGTGACGTGCTCCCTCAAAAACTTTGCTTTGGAAATGTGTGTCATCCCAACCACTATGCCTGAATACCTCGTCTATCTTTTCCTGGTAGGATGCGTAGCCGGCATCCAGGGTCTCTGTGCCACGGTCCATGTATATCTTCCTGCTGTTGGTAGCCGGCAGGTGCTCCTTCACATAGTCGCAAAAACCTTCTGCCCACGCGTTCTGATTGGACAGGTGTAGTCCCTCCATAGATAGATGCGATGACATACAGGCGGCTCCGCCAAATACCGACGGATATTCGCACAAGGCATACAGCGATATCAGTCCGCCCATACTCGAACCCATCACGTAGGTGTGGGATGCATCGGTCAAAGGTTTGTAACGCTCGTCTATGAAGGGCTTCAACTCCTCTACCATAAAACGAAGATAGGCATCGCCCAAGAAAGATTTCACATTCTTTCCGCTGAGTTCCTCATCTGCCACGTACTCACAGCATCTCGCAGGGAAGTATTCAGACAGACGCATCATGTTGTTGTCTATTCCCACTATTATGCATTTGCCTATGCTTCCGTCGGCTACCAACTGACCGAACACTTCGTCTGCCTTCCACTCTTGCTTGTTCCATGTCATTGAGGCATCGAAAAGCATGTTGCCATCGTGCATGTACACCACACTGCATGTGTCGCCCACCTCATAGCCGTCGGGCATCCATACGGTCACCGTGCGCGCACTCACGTAGCGCGAAGGCATATCGGCATGCTGTTCAATCTTGCCTGTACTCACCTTGGGTGTCATAGTCTTTTCCTCGTCTGTTTCTGTATCATTCTTAGGCATCACCAACCAGCAAATCACAATCAACACCAGAAGTGATATTACTGATAGTGTCATCAGGGTATTTGAAAACATCACTCTGC
>CAMHPC010000121.1 GCA_946186945.1 uncultured Prevotella sp. | reverse complement strand
CGTGGACGTATCAAGGAGTATGCTGAGGAGTATGGTGTGAAATACGTGGCTGGTCAGAAGCCCTGGTTTGAGAAGGCCGACATCGCTCTGCCCTCTGCCACCCAGAACGAAATCAACGAAGAGGCAGCCAAAGCTCTCGTGGCCAATGGTGTCATAGCAGTGAGCGAGGGTGCCAACATGCCTACCACTCCCGAAGCCATCAAGGTGTTCCAGGATGCAAAGATACTCTATTCTCCCGGTAAGGCAGCCAATGCCGGTGGTGTGGCTGTTTCAGGTCTGGAGATGAGCCAGAACTCAGAGCGTCTGCGCTGGAGCCGTGAGGAGGTAGACCAGAAGTTGCACGACATAATGAACGACATACATGCCAACTGTGTGAAGTACGGAACCGAGGCTGACGGCTACATCAACTATGTGAAGGGTGCCAACGTGGCAGGCTTCCTGAAAGTGGCAAAGGCTATCATGGCTCAGGGCATAGTATAAAGATAGAATATCATACGAATCAAGCACCTTCATGTGAAATGAAGGTGCTTTTTTTTGTAATTCTTTTTGCATCATATTATATTTTTGCTAAATTTGCAACATATTGTTTAAAAACTAATCTATTATACTACAACTATGGAATATTATATCGCATCCAATGGTCAAAATCTCGGACCATACACAGTAGAACAACTTGTGCAACAACGTATCACTCCCGACACCATGTTGTGGGCACAAGGAATGCCCAACTGGGCTCCCGCCTCGCAGATACCAGAATTGAAGCAACTGTTTACCGGTGCCAACCCATCGGGAGTTCCGCCCATGGGTATGCCTCCAGCAAATATGAATTTCAACAATCCTTATCATCAAAGTTCCAATCAGGTCAATGGAATAATCAGTGCACTTGATGATGGCTCTTTCGTAAGGAAGCCTTTAAAAACCATATACCTCGTGCTCGCCATTTTTGGTGTGGTGGGTCCGCTGGCTTACCTGGTCTATGCCATAAACAACAAATTCTTCAGCACCGGTCTAACTATAGCCATGGCCATCATAAATGTGATAGTACTCGGCATAGCCGGCGCATTTGTAGTGTTGTATTTCACTAAGAGAGGCAAACAGGCACAGAAACTCTTGGATGAAAACAAGGACAAGAAAGGGGTGCTGCCCCTGGTGACACATATCATACAGTCGGTAGGTGAATGCTATGGTCTTGTCACGATGACTGCTGGTGCCATAGTGAAATTCACCACCTCGCTCTTCATAGGTCTGGCGGCAAACACTTTCGGTGGCAGCAAGGCTATAGAAGGTCTGCTCAACGGTTTCTGGGAGGCTTTCATCGCTGTCATCACAGGCTATCTGATTGTCTGTGCTGCGAGATATATTGGCGAGATAGGTCAGAAAATGAGCAAAGAAGAAGTTAAACTATAAAAAATCACGAAAATGAAAATTAGAATATTATCTTTTATCGCTTGTCTGTTCGTGACTGGCAGTTTGTACGCGCAGGTGGGAGAAAACCCTAATGACATTGCCATAGCACAACTGAAAAATGATGCCGAGGCAGGTGACATGACAGCACAGTTTAATCTTGGCACCCGTTATTACGATGGAAACGGTGTGAAGCAAAGTTTCAAGAAAGCAGCCGAGTGGTACACCAAGGCAGCCTCACAAGGACTGGTGTATGCCGAATACAATCTTGGTTTGATGTACGAACAGGGCAAAGGCGTAAAGAAAAATCAGGATATTGCCGTACAACTCTACAGAAGTGCAGCCGAAAAGGGCTATCCCAATGCCATGCTCAGTCTGGGAAACGCATATTTTAAGGGTGAGGGTACCGCTCAGGACTTTGAAGAGGCAGCAAAGTGGTTTACCAAAGCCTCTCAGAACGGGTTGACCAGTGGTTCACTGAACCTTGGAAATGCTTATTATTTCGGCAACGGTGTGGAGCAGAACTATAAACGAGCCGTTCGCATGTACGAACTGTGCGCCATGCAGAATCATCCCACCGCCCTCATGATGCTGGGTACCTGCTACGAGGAAGGACAGGGTGTGGACCAAAACTACGACAAAGCAATAGAATACTACGAGAAAGCCGCTGAATTGGGACAAGTCTCGGCACTCAACAATCTGGGCAGAATATACATGGAGGGTCGTGGTGTACCCGTCAATATGATGGAAGCCATTAAATACTACGACATGGCCATAGCAAAGGGTAACCCCGAGGCTCTGTACAACAAGGCTATAATCTATTATCAAGGCAGAGGTGTAGAGAAAAACCGCAAGGAGGCTAAGCGACTTATGAAGCAGGCCGCAGCAAAAGGTTTAAGCAGTGCTCGCTACTTCCTGGACAACAACAAGTTTTAAGTATAACGCTAAACAATCAGTTTAATTATGAAGCACATTGAAAAATCCTTCGTATTCACCCTCCTGCTGTCTGTGCTCGTGTGCCTCAGCAATTGCAATCAAGGCAAATCAAAGGAGAGAGAGGAATTGGAAAAGGGGATAGCCATGGCCAATGAAGAATGCCCAATTAAGGTGGACGGTATAGGTATCATGGAGTCGATGGTTCTTTCCGGGAACACCCTGACATACAATTTCTCTTTGGATGAAGAGATGAGTCCCACAGACAATGAGGCAGCCATGCATAAAAGAATGCTGAATAATGCATTGGCAAATGAGCGTAAGTCTTTGCTAATGTTTGAGAAATACGGTATCTCACTGAGATATGTGTTTACCTCACCATCAGGAAAGCAGGCTGTAGTAAATATCTCCGACAAGGAAATAGTAGACGCCCTAAACAGCAATGTCAGCCCTTCGGATGCAGCAGATGATATCTTGCAATCTGAACTCTCAAGTACGAAATCCCAACTTCCAATCGATATGGGTAATGGTATGACCATTACAGATATCATATTGGATGACGAGGTGTTGATATATGTCTGTACAATAGATGAGACTACTAATAGATTTTCTACAGACAATTTCGATAGAGTGCAGGCAAAATTGGCTATCAAACAAGATCTTGGCACGCCCGATGCTTCTAAGCAGGCTCTTTTGAAGAATTTGATTAACACAAAGCGCGAGTTAATCTACAGATACATAGGAAGCAAGTCTGGTGAGAAATTGGATATTGTTATTAATCTGAATGATTTGCGTGAGATTACAAAACAACAGGGAATATGAAAAAAACGCGAAAAACAGCAATTGGGTTATTGTCCTTTCTCTTGGTTGTTGCCTTTTTCAGCAGTTGCAGCAACGAGCAGCAAATCAAACAGTCTATAGAGCGGTTCAACCAGAGCATGCCAAAAGAGACTGGCGGCGGTATCACTATAATACAATTGGTGATGGATGACTCGTCACTTGAATATCAGTGTACTCTCGATGAAGAGCAGCAGCCCATGAGTGTGCTCAAGGAGAATGCCACCGAATATCGCAATGGTGTGATACAGAACCTGTATCAAAACCTCTCCAATCCGGCATTCAGGGAGATTATTGAATTTTTGGTAGAGACAGACCGTAGTTTGTCGTATAGTATTAAGGGCAAGGAAGACACGCACCGTGTAAACATCAGTCCGGGTGAATTGCAGAGGATGCTCAACGGTGAAGTTCCCAACACTGTCACCCCCTCACTCGACAAGTCGAAAGATACCACCGAGAGTGACAGTGCGTCTGCCTAAGCCCCGGAAAGAGAAAAAGGCATCATACAGAATGGAAAATCCAGAGGCCCTAAGGTCTCTGGATTTTCCATTCTTCAAACTTACTTAGTGCCTCGCCGAATGCGTGCTCATACGGCAGTTTGATACCATTCAGCATCGAAGGAAATGCGAAATGAAAGGAAGCATAGTAGAGTGATACGAACTGGTAGCCATCAAGAGTCTGATACGGCATGGTTTGCAATTTGTATATCGTATTAAGATTAACCCGAGCAGATGCTATAGACCCTACCTCCATGGCAATCAACCTGATTTGTCGGATATCATCTATAGAGTCCATCTGCTTCAGTGCCCACAGCATATTGTCGGTCATATACTCCATATCAGGCTGAGTATCAGTCGCTTCTACAGTTTGTACAACGGACATGCATGAGGGGCTGGCTGTATCGACAGTATTCTGTTTCGTATCTCGCCATTCGCCCGACATCTCCTCCTGTGTAAATAGAAACAGTTCGTTTGGATCAGATTCTTGCTTTCTTTTCCGTCGTCGTATAGTTGCCATAGTTAAAAATTGATATAGTCAACTTCCTTAGGTTTCTTTTTTATTACGTAGTACAGTGCTCTTATATCATTTTCGGAAAGCGTGAAGTCAGCATATTCAGGCGACGGATTGAGCGAATGAAACGTAAGCAGGGCATGTTCCATATCCTGATGTATCATTTGTTTTATCAATACGGAGGAGTCGAATACCACCACCCAGAACGGATAGTCCTTAAACCTGATAGGATGTTGCCAAAATTCCCGTTCCAGTTCCCTGCACAAAACACGGTCGCCCGCCTCAAAACTATCGCGTGAGCCAGTGTCCATGCTGTCGCCCTTCACTTCAAACGACAAGTAGCGTCCGCGTCCCACTTTGTCCACCTTGTAGATCTCTTCGCTCCAATCTTCGGTTGTAGGGTCCAGTCGGTCTGACAGATTGGCAAACTGTCCGAAGGCAGCGTATGGCACGTGTGGCACTTTCATGTACATCTCTCCATCATGTCTGTAAAACTTGCATCCATGCGAGGTTTCGGTTATGAGTTCACTGTCATCGAGCGTACCTGTCTCTATGCGTATCACCCCATCACGTATCTCAGGCTCCAGCATGTCACCCATGCCAGACTCAATCCACGAACGTCTGATTCTTGGATTCTGGCTACACAACATAAAAAGGAATTTACTGGAAACAGGTACGTGGCCGTTCACTATCTGCGAAAATGAAGACACCTGGTATCCCATTCTCTCTGCCAGGTCTCTCTGCGATCGTGCCACGCCCTCTCCTATGAGCCAAAAGACCACTTCCCTGACCCTTTCGTTTATAGTAGACATATTGTTCTGTAGTTTAATCTGGTGCAAATATAAATAAAATATAAACAAAATACAAAATTACCACATACTTTTTTTATATTATTTCTAAGATAATTTGTATAAGTGACATATAATAACTAAATTTGTAGTCTGAAAGCAACGGATATGGATAACTTCATTGAGATAAAAGGAGCCAGAGTAAACAATCTGAAGAATATCAGCCTAAAGATACCACGCAACCGGTTTGTTGTTGTGACGGGTGTGAGTGGCAGCGGCAAGTCATCGTTGGCATTCGACACTCTGTATGCCGAGGGGCAGAGGCGTTATGTGGAAAGTCTGAGTTCATATGCACGCCAATTCTTGGGTAGGATGAGCAAACCAGAGTGTGATTTCATCAAAGGGTTACCACCTGCTATAGCGATTGAGCAGAAGGTGAACAGCCGTAACCCACGTTCCACCGTCGGCACTACCACAGAGATATACGAATATTTGCGTTTATTGTATGCTCGCATTGGTCACACTTACTCCCCAGTAAGCGGCGAGGAAGTGAGAAAGCACCGTCCGGAGGATTTGGTCAGCACCTCACACACTTTTGCCGATGGCACCAAATTTCTGTTGCTTGCTCCCCTTCACGTGCCCTCAGACCGCACTTTGGAGACTCAGTTGCAGATGGAAATGCAACAGGGCTTTACCAGGTTGTATATGGGTGGAGAATTGATTGACATAGAGGATTTTCTACAGTCAGACGCACGCCCCTCCGGTCGTATATATCTCTTGATAGACCGTATGCGCGTGAGTCACGAAAAAGATAGCATATCACGTTTGCTTGATTCTGCCGAGACGGCTTTTTACGAAGGTCATGGAGAATGCAGTCTGGTATTCATGCCTTCATCACTCACCTACGATTTCTCCACCCGCTTTGAATGCGATGGTATGGTGTTTGAGGAGCCTACAGATCATTTATTCTCTTTCAACTCACCTTCTGGCGCCTGTCCCACCTGTGAGGGATATGGCAAGGTGATAGGTATAGACGAGCGGTTGGTGATACCCAACACCACCCTTAGTGTATACGACGGTTGTGTGCAATGTTGGCATGGTGATAAGATGCAAGTATGGAAGGATGAATTCTGTCGTCGTGCAGCAAAGGACAAATTTCCTATCTTCAAGCCATACATGGACCTGACAGCCAAGGAGAAAAACTGGTTGTGGCATGGGCTGCCAAGCGATAAGAACATGCCCAAGAACGAGAGAGTGAGTATAGACCATTTCTTCGACATGCTGCGCGAAAATCAGTACAAGATACAGTACAGGGTGATGTTGAGCAGATACCGTGGCAAGACCGACTGCCCAGAGTGTCATGGACTGAGGTTACGCCGTGAGGCCAGTTATGTGAAGATAGCCGGACGCAGTATCACTGATTTGGTGCAGATGCCTGTTTCCGCACTGAAGAAATGGTTTGACGAACTGGTATTGGACGAGCATGAGCAGAGCATAGCAAAGCGTCTTCTGACAGAGATACGCAACCGTCTGCAGTTTATCTCTGATGTGGGATTAGGTTACCTCACACTCAATCGTCCATGCAATACACTAAGCGGAGGCGAGAGCCAGCGCATCAACCTCACCACTTCATTGGGCAGTTCGCTCGTGGGGTCGCTATATATACTCGATGAGCCCAGCATCGGGCTACACACTCGCGATACCCAGCGACTCATACACGTGTTGCGCCAGTTGCAGGCACTTGGCAACACAGTATTGGTGGTGGAGCACGATGAGGAGATAGAGCAATCCTCAGACTATATCATAGATATCGGTCCTGACGCCGGCCGTATGGGTGGAGAGGTGGTATATTGTGGCAATACCAAGGATATCAACCACAGTCTGCTGAAGCTATACCCCCGCAGTCACACTCTACGCTACCTTTCTCATACAGAGGAGATACCAGTACCTGCAAGCAGACGTCCGTGGAATATGAGTATAATAGTGAAGGGTGCCCGTATGAACAACCTGCGCGGCATAGATGTGGTTTTCCCATTAAACGTACTGACGGTGGTATGTGGCGTGAGCGGCAGCGGTAAGTCGTCTCTCGTCAAAGGTATACTCTACCCTGCCCTAAAACGCCATCTCAGCGAGGTGTGCGATGCCCCCGGTGAGTATATCGCACTGGAGGGCGACTGGAAGTCTGTACGCCATGTGGAGTTTGTGGACCAAAATCCCATAGGCAAGAGCACACGCTCTAATCCTGTCACATACGTCAAGGCATACGATGCCATACGTGCACTGTATGCCGAGCAGCCACTGTCCAAACAGTTGGGATTTACTGCCCAGCATTTCTCTTTTAATGCTGACGGCGGCAGGTGCGAGGAATGCAAAGGTGCCGGTGTGCTGACTGTGGAGATGCAGTTTATGGCAGACTTGGAACTGACTTGCGACTCCTGTCATGGTAAGCGTTTCAAACGCGAAGTGCTGGATGTAAAATTTCACGATAAGAACATCTACGATGTTCTGGAGATGACTGTAGACGAGGCAATAGAATTCTTTGGGAGCCATGGTCAGACTGCTATTACACGCAGGCTGCAACCCCTTCAGGATGTTGGACTGGGATATGTACAGTTGGGACAGAGTTCTGCATCGCTTTCGGGTGGCGAGAACCAACGAGTGAAATTAGCCTACTATATCGGTCAGGAACGACAGGAGTCTACTCTGTTTATCTTCGATGAACCCACTACAGGCCTGCACTTCCACGACATACAGAAACTGCTCGATGCATTCAGCAACCTGCTCTTGCACGGTCACAGCATCATAGTGATAGAACACAATATAGATGTGCTGAAGTGTGCCGACCATGTGATAGAACTGGGTCCGGAGGGTGGCGACAAGGGTGGCAGTCTGGTATATGCCGGCACCCCTGAAGGTATGTTGAAATGCAAGGAGAGTATCACGGGAAAATACCTATTGGACAAAATAAAATAGGATTTGTTTTGTCGTAATAAAAAATTAGAGTATATTTGCACCGCATTTTGAAAAGCCCTTGTATCTAAGGCACGCCGATATGGCTCAGTTGGTAGAGCAATTCATTCGTAATGAATAGGTCCCGGGTTCGAGTCCCGGTATCGGCTCATTTTCCATTAAAGGTTTTGCGGTAGTAGCTCAGTTGGCAGAGCGTTGGCTTCCCAAGCCGAAGGTCGCGGGTTCGAGCCC
>CAMHPC010000120.1 GCA_946186945.1 uncultured Prevotella sp. | reverse complement strand
AAACAGTAACAACAGGTATTCAAACAATAAAAAAACATACGACTATGAAAAAGATCATGTTAGTTTTCGCAGTACTGATGACCTTCGCAGTATCTGCCAACGCCATGGGTTACGAGCAGGCACGCCAGCAGGCACTGTTCCTTGCCGACAAGATGGCATACGAGTTGAACCTCACCGAAGAGCAGTATGAGGCAGTGTACGAGATCAACCTCGACTATCTGATGAGTGTGAACAATGAGTACGACCTGTACGGAGACTACTGGCGTCATCGCAACCTGGACCTGAGTTATGTGCTTCTCGACTGGCAATATCGCGCTTACTGCGCCGCCAGTTACTTCTATCGCCCCCTGGCATGGTATGGTGGTTACTGGCACTTCGGCATCTACGCCCGCTACCCCTATCGTGACTACTTCTACTTCGGACGTCCTCACTTCTTCCACGTATATCGCGGCGGTCACGGATGGCGTCACAACGGTGGACGTAGTTGGTATCACGGCCGCACTTTCGCTCCCCGCGGAGGCAGAGACCGTCACATAGGCATGCGCACACACTTCGACCGCGGCGGACGTGGCGGCAACATCGGCGGCAACCGGGGTGGTGGCACACGCAGAAGTTTCGACCACAACAACGGCACACGCGGAGGTAACTTCGGCAACAACGGCAACCGCGGAGGTGGCTTCGGCAACAACGGCAACCGCGGAGGTGGCTTCGGCAACAACGGCAACCGCGGAGGTAACTTCGGCAACAACGGCAACCGCGGAGGTGGCTACGGCAACAACGGCAACCGCGGAGGTGGCTACGGCAACAACGGCAACCGCGGAGACGGCACACGTGGCTCCTTCGGCAACGGCGGCAATGGTTCTCGCAGTTTCGGCGGACACAGTTCACGTGAGAGCAGCACCCGCACCACTCCCTCTAACGGCGGCAGTCGGTCATTTGGCAGCGGTTCGTTCAGCACCCGCCCCAGTGGCACCTTTACCCCTCATAGCAGCGGCTCACGCAGTTTCGGCAGCGGCTCGAGTAGCTTCGGTGGCTCACGTAGTTCCGGCAGCAGTTTCGGCGGTGGCTCACGCAGTTTCGGTGGCTCACGCAGTTCCGGCAGCAGTTTCGGTGGTGGCTCACGCAGCTTCGGTGGTCACAGTTCCGGTAGCAGTTTCGGTGGCGGTTCTCGCGGCGGTTTCGGTGGCGGTTCTCGCGGCGGTTTCGGTGGCGGTTCTCGCGGCGGTCATGGTGGACATCGCTAATTAACTCACAATAAGACTCGATTGATTTTCAAAAACAAGAGATTGCTTCGGGGATAACAGTTATTAGTAAATTTGAATCTGTAATTCCTTCTTTACACTGAGAGAGCGGACAGCGGTTCCGCTCTCTCTTTTTTTTGTATTGATTTAGTTGGCTACAGCAGAAATATGATGGTCTACAGCAGAAATTCCCTCACCTCAGCATTTTTCATCTTCACCACATCATAGATGCGTCGTTGGGTGAGAAGTGCCTCTATCACCTTATTTATGATGCCGTGAGCCACTGCCACCACCGTTAGTCCAGGGTACTCGCGCTTCACCATCTCTACAAACTGCGCCGCCCGCTGTTTCATGTGCTTCATACTCTCCACATCAGCCGGCCACTGCACATTTGGCAACATGCTGAATGGCAGTCCTGTGATACTACCCCAGTCACGTTCGCGCAGCAGAGGGGTGGTGGTAATGGGCACCCCCTCGTGCGCCCCGGCTATGATTTCACAGGTATCTATAGCTCGTTGCTGGTCGCTGCTGATGAAGGCGTCTATATGTGTATGGCATAGTATCTCCCTGACCTCAGCAGCCTGTTCACGTCCCAGGTCGGTCAGTTGTCCCGGACTCTGTCCCTGGAGTATATGCTGCACATTGCCGACAGTCTGTCCGTGGCGTGTAAGCAGCAGTCTTGTTGCATTTTTCATAGAAGTGATTGATAGTAAAGAAGAGGCACACCATAAGCCATGTGATGTAATGATTGAATGGCAGCACGGTAAATACCAGCAAATAGTAAACAGTCTGGAATGAAATCAGGCGTGGCAGAATGGTGCGCGCCAGAAAGACGAAGAAAAGTATGCCAGGTATGAGTCCGTAGTCGTAGAAGAGTGACAGGATATTGTTGGCACCTATAGACCTTTCCTCATCGTCTACCACCACATCGGTACAGAGCGCCTCCAATTGGTCAATGCCATGACCGAACCATGTATTGGTACTGGTGATATCGAAGGTGCGGAAGAACTCCATGTACGGCACGAAGCGCACAGCACTGCTGGGGTCGACCTCAGACACCATCTGAGAAGTGGCTTCCGAGGTATTGAAGAACACCGTGAGGAGGTCGGAAAACCGCCGTATGAGTTGCGGATTGACCTGTGCCAGGATATTGACAGCCAACACCATCAGTATGAGCACCACCGGCAGATAGCGCCACGAGCGGGGATTGATGAAGTAGCAAGCCAGCACCGGCATGACGAAGAGCACCGACATAGAGCCACAAGTGAGGTTGACATAAAGATATGCCAGCCACACCCACTTGTCGGCATACCGCATGTGAGAGAGACGGTACTTGCTCTCGCCACGTATCATCTCCTGCAACTTGATATGAGTGAAGATGAGCACTGCCAGTACGAGAATGGTGTTGGACGGTTCCATGGAGAGGGAATTGAGTTTCCACTCGTTCGACATGTATACCGGGGCATTCCATGGCTGTTCGCCTATAGACACCTGAAACTGCTGAAACACAAGCACTATGAAATATGCATATATCACATAACGCACAAATCGCGCCACGGAGTGCATGGCTATGGCTCCGCGTATCACAATGCTACGGTAGAGCAGGAAGGTGAACACGAACATGCACGAATAGAAGAAGGTGCTGGAGCGGAAAAGACGGGGATGAAACTGCGTGGCATCATAGTACATCACTGCCAGCATGAGAAATATCAGCAGTTCGGTGATACCCAACTTCACCATGCGAAAGAGGTAGATGAAAGGTGTGACATACATGGTATAGACCAAGATGCTGTATTTGCCGCTATCGTCTTGCAAAAAATCACGCAAGACCACAGACAGGGCCATCAATATCCAGAACCCTATCCAGCCATCAGCCTTGGTATGATTATATGTTTCTTCGCCTGTTTCTCTCACCTCGGTGTATTATCAGTGTGCAAAATTAGGAAAAAACTGTGATTTAATATATCAAGTAGGGAAAAAGAGGAAAAAAAATCGTACTTTCGCACCCATCTTAACATAAAATCTACTGATGCGCATAACCATAGTCATAGCCACGTACAATGCAGCCGACACCCTGCCACGCCTTTTTCAGAGCATAGCCGCCGAGAAGCGTGACGGTGTGGAAGTGCTCATTATCGACGGTGGTTCTACCGACCGTACAGCCGAGATAGCCTCGCAGAGTCCTGTGGTAGACCGTATGGTGAGTGAGCCCGACCGTGGTATATACGATGCATGGAACAAGGGTGTGGCAATGGCTGAGGGCGAGTGGGTGATGTTTATGGGTGCCGATGATGAACTGCTGCCCGGTGCCCTGGACACCTGGCTTGACATAATCAATTCGCTGCCAGCAAACAGCACCTGTGAGTACATCTGCGGCTGCAATGAGTTTGTGGACGAGAGTGGCAACCTGCTCAAGGTGATAGGTCAACCCCCGGCATGGCGCCGCATGCGCAAGTCTATGGCTGCCGCCCATGTGGCATCACTGCATCACCGTGACCGACTGTTCCACGCCCACGGACTGTTCGACCTGAACTACAGCATCTGCGCCGACTATGAACTGCTGTTGCGCCGCCGCGAGCACCTGCACTACCGCTTCACAGACAAGCACATAGCACGCATGCATGCCGGAGGAATGAGCATGAGCCAGGAGGCCATCCGACAGACACGCCAGATACGCGCTCACCACCATAGTGTGAATGTATGGCGCAACAAATGGCTCTACTGGCGCGACCTGCTGGCATTTCGCCTATTCAATATGCGCCACGGATTGAAATCAAAGAAATAAGAATGCACACGATGAGACAAATAATAGAGCGGACTGTGGGCAAGATAAAGGGCGAGAGATATGAGATAGACCCTGCACTGCCGCTGGGATACCTGTGGCATGCCTGCTGGGTGCGCCTGTGGAGTATGGTGTGGGGGCACCTGCGCCTGTGCACCACGAAGCAGGTGATGATACATCCGACGGCTGTGATACTTTGCCGCCGCCGCATGCACTTCGGCAAAGGTCTGGACATAGGCCGGCACTGCTATATAGACGCCCTTTCGAGAGAGGGACTGACTATGGGGCACCATGTGTCTATGGGACATTACACACATATTCAACTCACCGGCTCGATGCACCATGTGGGCACGGGGATGACTGTGGGCAACTACGTGGGTCTGGGCACACACGGCTATTACGGCAGCGGCAAAGGACGGGTGAAGATTGGCGACCACACCATCTTCGGCAACTACGTGAGCATACACCCCGAAAACCATAACACAGACGACCCTACCCTGCCCATTCGCGAACAGGGCACCTACTCGAAGGGAGGAGTGACCGTGGGCTGCCGTTGCTGGATAGGTGCCAAGGCCACACTGCTCGACGGCACCAACATAGGCGACGACTGCATAGTGGCAGCGGGAGCCGTAGTGAGTGGTACCTTCCCACCAGGAGCAGTGATAGGTGGAGTGCCTGCCCGTGTGCTGCGCATACGAGCAGGATTTGAACAACGGGAAGGAGGAGAGACCGCAGAGCGATGAGGATACTGCACTACTCACTGGGATTGAGCCCCTACCGCCGCGGCGGACTCACACGATATGCCACCGATCTGATGCACGCACAACAGGAAGCAGGCCATGAGGTGAGTCTGCTGTTTCCCTCAGGGTTGTCGCCCCTGAGACGAAAGATGACTATGCGCTGGCACCGTCACCCCTGGCTGCACCACTTGATATCACTGGAAAACACGCTGCCCGTACCACTGTTGCACGGGGTGGCTACTCCCCAGGCCCTGTGCGACGAGAGTTATACCAACGAGAAGGCAATGCTGCGGCTGCTGGATCAGATACGACCCGATGTGCTACACCTGCATACACTTATGGGACTCCCCCCGACACTGCTCACCATGGCACACCAGCGCCACATACGCATAGTATATACCACACACGACTACTACGGACTGTGCCTGCGCACCAACTTCGTGGACTACTGGGGCAAACTGTGCCAACAGGTGGACGTGGACCACTGTGCCGGTTGCAATGCCAAGGCTATGAGCACCTTACGCCTGCGAGTGTGCAACCAGCCCATCGTGATGCGTATGAAAAACTGGCTGAACCTGGGCATGCCTGAATGGTTTGAACAACCGGCAGTACCCACAGGCCATACCAAGCACGATACAGAGCACTATGAGAGACTGTTGGCCCACTACCGCTGTATGTGGCAACAGGTAGACTGTTTCCATTTCAATAGCGAGGTGGCAAGACGAGTGTATGAACGGCATCTGGGACCACTAACAGGCAAAATGATATCCATCACGCACCGAGGCATCACAGACAGACGTCAGCCTCATGCTTTCGACAGCACTGAACTACGTGTAGGATTCGTTGGCAGTGTGGCACCATACAAAGGTTTCCGTGTGCTCTGCCAAGCACTGCAGAGCATAGACGTCCCCTGGCAACTAAATGTATGGGGCAACAGGATAAAGATGAACATATCCGATGAGCGCATACGCAACTGCGGTATCTTTGCTGCCGGCAGCGAGGACATGGTGTATGGCAATATGGATGTACTGGTGGTGCCATCGCTATGGGATGAGACCTTCGGGCTGGTGGTGCTGGAGGCACTCTCGCGTGGCACGCCCGTATTGGTGAGCGACCGTGTGGGAGCCCAGGATATAGTGCGCCAGTGTATGCCCGAGTTTGTATATCACGGCGAGGAGCAACTGCGCTGCATGCTTTCCACCCTCGCTTCAGACCGCAACATGCTGAAGCATTATCACCAGCACATCATGGCCATGCAGTGGCAATGGAGCATGAGCGCACATAGTAATGAGATAGAAACTCTCTACTAACGGCAGAGAGCCTCGCACACGCGGTCTTGGAACCCCCTGCCATCCGAGGAGCGTATCACACCCTGATTGATAATAGAGAAGCAGATGAGATGCCCATTGGAGGCGGTGAGATATCCAGCGAGCGCACTCACGCTTGTCACAGTACCCGTCTTGGCATGTACATTGCCCTGGGCACGTGTGCCCTGCATGCGGTTTTTCAGCGTGCCGTCAACCCCCGCTAAGGGCAGCACAGGGCGCAGGTGGTCGTATATCTCTCGCTTTTCGTAGGCATACTTCAACAGACGGACCATGAGTTCGGGTGTGACAAAGTCGTACAGTGAGAGGCCCGAACCATCAGCCACCACATACATGCCGGCCGGCAGTCCCAGACGCTGTATGAGACGTTTTACGGCAGCGGCACCCTGGCGAGCAGAGACCGGGCGTGGTGCATTACCCGCCGCCACCTGGTAGAACACCGACTCTGCGTAGAGATTGTCGCTGTTTTTCATCATACGCTTTAATATCAGGTCGAGTGGCGTGACGAAATCGGCTATCTCGGTGAGACGCTGTGGTGCCCTGCCTGTGGTGGCTCCTCCCGTCACCGTGACACCCTTGTCGCGCAACTGCTTCAGCAGCACTTCAGCGAATTGGTCCTTACGGTCTACGAGCAGTGGCGAGAGTATGGGGTTGTCATCATCCCAGCACCAGCCTTCACCCCATTTCTTGTCGTCTTTCATACTCTTATCGGCTACCACCTTGCCCTCCACACGTGTGATGCCCTCATTGCGCACCGCCTCGACAAAGAGTTTCATATCATCGGCGGTAAAGGTGGGGTCCATGCCGCCTATGCAATAGAGGTTGCCCCGCAGCACCCCACCCGATATATCGCCGCTGTAGCGCAGATAGGTATGCACCCTGTAGTCGCCTCCCAACATATCGAGAGCGGTGATGGCAGAGACGAGTTTTTGGGTAGAGGCAGGTCGCATGCGCTGCCGCTCATTCACGCGGTACACCACCCGTTGGTCGGTGAGGTCGTACACCATCAGTCCCAACTGTGTGGTATTGAGCAGTTTATCCTCAAGAAGGCGGTCGAGAGCCGCCTGTTTCTGAACAGCCCACTGCGAGCCCGGCATATCACTGAATGCAGTTTGGTCTTCATAATACGACTGCAGGTCATTGTATACGGTGTCAGCAGCATATCGGTCGAGTTCGTCCTCCGTGAGTTGGGCGCTTGCCGGCAGTATTGCCAGCAGCATCAAGAACAGGGCTGCCAAGATTTTTTTCGGAGTATTCGGAGTACTCAGAGTTTTCGGAGTGTTCGGAGTACTCGGAGTTTTCAGATTATTGTGGATCATGTTATTCTTTATTTGGTTGGGGTGCAAAGTTACATGTTTTTCTGGAAATTGCGGTATATTTCCATTATCAATCTGGCATCAGCCTTTCGTTTAAGTTCTCATAGCGTGTTTTCCAAAGTTCTGCCTCTTCACGCGCCCTAGTCAATTGTAGTTGAAGTGACGTCACCGTCTGCTCCAATTCCTGCAATCGTTCATCCTGCTGTTGTCGATATCCTGTGCGAGCCTGGTGCATTCTTTCTCTAATGCCACCTTCGGTAACAAAACGCTCCTGCATTGTATTTATGAGATTGTGTAGCATAAATATAGCCTGATGTATCAAAGTAATACATAAGTTGGCTATCTCCTCATCGCTCATCCGCCTCACTAATGTTGCATAATCCGTTAAGAACGACTCACTGCGTGCAAAAGCCCTCATCTTGTCATATCTCGGATGCAGTAAGCCCCACTGCTCAATATTACGTACACGCAAATAGTCCTCGTAATCGTCGAGCAATTCCTCCAGACTGGCTTTTGCCACGTTTGTAAGTTTCATTTCCGTCTCGCTCGATGTAGATGCCGCTTGGTTGCCCTCAGCGATGTTTTGTTTTCCACTTCTGGCTGCCTGTATCATCTGATCGATGGTACGGTCGCCCCTTCTGAGGTATTGTTGAGTGAAATAGTATGTGATGTCGTAGATAGCCTCAGTTACCTGATAAACACGGAGGTTGCGATAATGACCATGCCGCGGCAGGAAGGTCCTCGGAGATTTCGGAGTATTCGGAGTTTTCTGAGTTTTCGGAGTACTCGGAGTTTTCGGAGTATT
>CAMHPC010000119.1 GCA_946186945.1 uncultured Prevotella sp. | reverse complement strand
GCTCGTCTGCCACGGCTGTGGCATCACCCCTGCTCGCCGCTTGCTGCATGAAGAGCGAAGGGAAGGTGGCACTGGCATCATAGTCCATTCTCTCTCCCTGAGAGATGGCTACCACTCTGTCGCGCTCTTCATCGCTCATCCTCTCAAATCCTGACAAGGGCTTGTCTGGGTGATTGGAAATGCTCTGTGCCAGGGTGTTTATCATGTCGAGTATGCGGAGCACGTCATTGGCATGATATGTCTTTGTGTCAAACGAAATCTTGAACGTTAGCCTGCCGTCTGAGTCGATGAAGGTGGTGGGACTGAAGTTCTCGTAGTTCTCCTCGCGTAGGGTCACTACCTTTATCTGAAGGCGTTGGCTTGCTGCTTCGTTGCTCTCCTCTGCATCACCATTACCGTAATTCTCGAAGGCAAGAACCGACTGGAAGAGTTGATTGCCCAATACCGACTGCTGCTGTATGCTCGAAAGCGGACAGAAATCATAACTGTTGCTCTCGGCTGCCTGACGCTGCAACTGTTCCAGTATCTCGCGCGCTGTGCTCTCTTTTCCTGTCCTTACTCTGACTGGTATGGAGTTGATAAACAGACCTACTACATCGTTCACGTCTATTCTCGTGTTGTCACGGCCAGAGACTACCTTTGCAAATACCACATCGTCGGTCCGGCTATATTCCTGCAAAATCATCGCCCACAGCAGTTCCACCATGTTGCTCATGGTGGCGTGGCTTTCCTTGCATATCTCTGTCAGTCGGGCTGTGGCTTCTTTGTCTATATGGGTCTCAAGTGAGTCTATGAGCAGTCGCTCTGCATCCTGCACTTCGCCCCATGCGGGTATCTCAGCCCGCGTCTCATAACCGTCCAGAAGGTTGCGCCAATACTCCAATGCTGCATTCTGGTCCTTGCCGACGATTTCTCTTACCGCCGCCTCGTATTTGCCCGTGGTATCGGCATAGTCGTCTGTCATGGCCGTACCGCTGATCTCCTGTTCCAGATATTTGCCCAGGTCTGACATATACAACTGTATGCACCAACCGTCTACTATGATGTGATGGATGGATATCATCAGGTAACTGCTGTCGTCGGTCTTGCGGGCACAGGTCACTTGCATCAGGGGTTTCATCTGCAGGTCGAAACCATTGGTCAACTTCTCTTCTCTGAGTTTCTGGATTACTTCCTCCGGATGTGGCTCTCCTCTCAGGTCGGTCATCTCCAAACCTATAGGACGGTCGGTGATGGCTTGGCGGTATACCGACACATTATCGTGAATGAAGGCTGTGCGCAATACTTCGTATTTCTTGCCCAAACGGTCGAGCACACGTCGCAGTTGGTCCTCGCTGGGCACTACATTCAATTCATAGATACTAACCAGACGGTATGCCCAGGAGGTGGGGTTGGAGAGGTGCATCAACAGCATGCCTTCCTGCATGGGGGTGAGGGGATAGATGCGCTGTAGGGTGGTGCCGGCATCGCCGAAGCGCTTCACCACTTTCTGAAATTCCTCGTCTGTCCACTCTGTCTCACCCAGGTCGCTCGCGGTCTGCTCGGACAGGTCCTTGCCGCTGGTATGGAGTATTATCTCCTGTAACTCTCCAAAGAAGGTGTCTATCAATTCTCTGGCGCTATCTTCGTCCATCTGTGCCTCGTTGTACATCAGGACAAATCCCAGTTGACCATCGCTCACGGCTCCGTTTAGTGAATAGTCGGGACCAAAGGTGTTTCTCGCAGATATGGATGTGCCCTTTGGCTTGTCGGTGGATGGCTGTAAGGGTAGTTGAAGGCTATTGCCACCCTCGCTGAACTCTCCCAGGTAGTTGAAGGCAAACAGGGGTACTCGCTCTGTGTCTATGCCAAACAGTTGGCTGTAGCCGAAACCCTTGTTGGGGATCCGGCGCAATGTCTCTTTCGTCTCGCGGATGCTCTGGCGCAGGTCGCCGCCTAAGTGCTCTAATACTATGGGATAGGCGGAGGTGAACCAACCTACGGTGCGGTCGATGAGCAACTGATCGTCGAAGTTCTCACGACCATGACCCTCCAACTGTATCGTCATGCCGGTCTTCCCACTCACACGTCGGTAGGCTCTGCCCAGGGCGGCAAGCAGCAGGTCGTTGATCTCTGTGTTGTAGGCTCCGTTGCATCTGGTCAGCAGGATGCTGGTGCTCTCCTTGTCCAACATGCCACGCACGGTGCCAAACTTACGGTCGTAGTTGCGTGCCACGCTGGTGTCGTACCAACCTAATTTCTTGCGCACTTCTTCCCAATAGGGCTTCTCTCGTTTCAGGGTATATGTCTGGGCATAACGCTCCAGGGCCTGAGCATAGTCTCGATAACTGTGGGTCTTCTCGGGCAGTGATATTTCTTTGCCTCCCAATAGTTGGGTGGCTGCGGTGTTCAGGTCTTCGCTTATGATGCGCCAACTGACGCCGTCTACTACAAGGTGATGGATTATCAGGTTCAGATAGGTGCCTTCGCTTGTGCGTAGCACCAGGGCTTTGAGCAATGGACCACCTGCCAGGTTGATTGTAGACTGGGCTTTGGTTCCTATCTCCTCAAATGCTGCTTCCAGTTGCGCACCTGTCTGTGTGCTCAGGTCGAGCTCTTCCATGAAGTCTGTGGCATGTAACTCTTCGCCCACTGTCAGACTATCGCCCGTTACTGTGGCACGTAATATGTCGTGATGCTCTACCAATGCATCGAGTATCTGATGCAACTTGCCGGTGTCCAGTCTTTCGTCCACCTTGTACATGTTGGCCTGGTTGAAGTGATGGGGCTCGGGCATCTGAAGGTTAAAGAAATATTGGATGATGGCGGAATTGGGCTCTATGGCACCGCTCCATCTCTCCTGACTCACCTTGATGGCTTGTGACGTGCTACTCACTTCTGAGGCTATGGCTCGTACGGTCTTCAGTTTCATCACTTGAGCCACCTGCAGGTTTATGCCTTCCTGACGAAGCATGCTCACCAGACGGATTGCCTTGATAGAGTCGCCTCCCCACGAGAAGAAATTGTCTAAAGCACCCATCTTGCCTTCGCAGTTCAGTACCTTGGCAAAACACGCGGCTACCGTGCGCTCTGCCTCGGTGGCTGGCTCCACATATTCGGTGTCACTTTTTATCTCGGGCATGGGCAGTGCCTTGCGGTTTATCTTGCCACCGGGGGTCATGGGCATAGCGTCCATTTGCATGAAGGCGGTGGGTACCATATACTCGGTCAGCGACTGTGCCATGAAGTCGCGCAGGGCATCGGTGGCTATCTCGCGGTCGGCAGTGAAATACAGACACAGGTGCTGCACTCCGTTGGAGGTGGTCTTCACCTCGGCTGCCACGCTGTCGATACCGTCATACAGTGAGGCGGCATTCTCTACCTCACCCATCTCTATGCGGAAACCACGCAATTTCACCTGGGTGTCTATGCGTCCCATGAAGAGCAACTCGTCTTCATCGTTCCATGTGGCTAAGTCGCCTGTATGATACATCTTCCTGCCATCAGCAAGGAAGGTGGCGGCACTGAATCGCTCGGATGTGAGTGCTTCTCTGTGCCAATAGCCATCGGCTATCTGTGTTCCTATCAGGCAAAGTTCACCTGCCACTCCCTGTGGCAGCAGATTGCCGTATTTGTCGCATATCACCGACAGGGAGTTGGGCACTGGGCGCCCGATAGGTATGTCTATGTCATTGTCCTGGTCGATGATGTGGAATGAGGAACAGACGGTAAATTCCGTAGGTCCGTAACCGTTGTACAGTCGGGCGGTGCTCTTCTTTACCGGCATGAATTTCTCGCCACCCAGCATGATGTATTCTATGGGTAGGTCAAACTGGTTGAGCAATGTCATGCCAAGGGCGGTACTCATGGTCATACCGGTGATACCATTGTCTTTTATGTATCTTGCCATGCCGTCCATGTCTTTCCTGATGGCTTCATCGAAGATGTGGATCTCTGCTCCCGCTGCCAAGGGATAGAACAGGTCGAAGGTGGAGGCATCAAATGAGAAACTTGGGTGATGGACGTTCTTCTTGCCGGGGCGCAGGTCGAATTCCTTGCAGTTCCATGCTATGCAGGCTCGCAGGGCTCTGTGCGATATCATTACTCCCTTTGGCTTGCCCGTAGAGCCCGAGGTGTAGATCATATAGGCAAGGGTGTCGGGTGTGGGCTTTAAGGTGATGGAGGGCTTGTTGCCTGTGCTCAGGGCTTCGCTTATGGTCGCCTCGGTGAGTACTATCTGGGCGCAGGAGTCTTCTACCATGTAGTCTATGCGGTCCTGTGGATAGTCGGGGTCTACGGGAACATAGGCGGCAGAGGCTTTCTGTATGCCGAGCACGGCAACTATGAATTCTTTCACACGACGGGTCTTGATGGCTACGAAGTCGTTGGCTTTCACGCCTTTGCTCACCAGCCAACTGGCCAAAATGTCTGACTGCTCGTCCAATTCTCCGTAGGTCAGACTGCTGCTCATATCCGTTACGGCTAAGGCGTCGGGCTGGTCCGTGGCTTGCTGGCGGAAGAGGTCTATGAATGTTTCGTGGGTGTCGTACACTAACTCTTCGCCAGTGCTCAGGCGCACTAACTGCTCCTGCTCTTCTTCGTCTACTAAGGGGATGGCGCTTACGGCTTTGTCGCCATTCTTGCTGGCTGTAAGGGCATAACTGCGTATCATCGACAGTAGCAATAGCATGTCTTTGCGGCTGTACAGCGAACCGTCGTATTCTATTTCTATGCGATAACCAGTTCCCTCGGGCTGTATGATGATGGAGATAGGAACTTTCACGGTGTCTAAACTCAGGTGCAGGTCGTCATCGCATGACTCCAGTTCCACTTCATCGCCACTTACCTCTAACGCGGCATCGCTTATGCCACCTTGATACACAAACAGTATTTCCGAACGGGCTCCGGTCTTTTCCACCAGTTTGGTGTAGGGGAAGATGGAATTGTCCTGGGTGTTCACGTACTGTTGCTGCATGGCGCTGATATGGGCTTTCACACTCACCTCGCCCTCCTTGGTGCTATCGTCCATGCCGGCACAGGTCACTACTGGCAGGGTCTTGACAAACATTCCCATGATGTTTTGCATGTCCGTGGTCACTCTGCCGCTGGTGATGGAGGTGAAGTACAGATGCTTCTCGCGCAGGATGCGCTGCAACACTTCAGAGAGGGCTGACATGAAGAAACTGTTCTCTGTGAAACCGTTCTTCCTGCAGAATTCCTTGATTGACGGACCATCTACATTCACACGAGCCACCTGTGCCGAGGCTTCATCGGTGTCGGGATGGGCAGAGTGGGGGTAGGAGGCTACTTCGTATTCGCTCATCAGGGTGTCGAAGTAGGTCTCTGCTGCACCGTAGGCATCGCTGTGCTCCATCTCATATTCTTCCTGGGCACGGTCGAAGGCACTGTAGGTCTCTTCCAGTATGTCTTCACCTTGCAACAGGGTTAGTACATCCTGTGAGAATACTATGCTGGAGCCGCCGTCGAAGATGATGTGGTGGATATCCTGAAACAGGTACACGGCATCACCCCAAGTGTATATCTCAAACCTGTACAGACGGTCGTTGAACAGGTCGAACGGACGAACACGCTGCTGGAAGAAACGTGAGTCGGGCTTCTCCGTCAGTGTATAGGTGTCTACTACCACTTCCTCATCGTCCAGACGCAACTGCACTATGTCGCCATCGCGCTCTGCCAGACGGGTCTTCAGATAGGGGTGGGCATTCACTACCGCTATCAGGGCTGAGCGCAATGACTCGACATCTACTCCATCCAAGCGGTTCACCGACGGTATGTTGTATTGGGTGGTGTCGCGGTTCATCTCCCAGTCTATATACAGTCCGCGCTGGTTCTCGGTTATGGGGTAGTAGTCGAGTTTCTGCCTCGTATCGCATAAGTTCTCTACAAACTCATCCTCGCTGATGGTGGCTGCTCCCTGCTCGTCTTGGTAGAAGCCATCGGCTATCAGGTTGCCGTAAAGTGTCCTGGCTACCTCAGGGTCGCTCAGACTGCTGTTAAAATCTTCAAACGGGAAGTTTATGGTTCCATCATCATCCTTGAAGTAACCCAGTGATAACAGGTCATCATAGAGATTCTTACGGTTGATATCAAATTTTGTCATTGTCGCTATCTTTTTAACAGTGGGTTGTTCTTGTTTGGGGCTTGTTCACTGCTTTCGTCTCGTTTCTGCAAGGGATTACCACCGCTTCGCTGCTGCAAGGGATTGCCGCCACTGCGCTGCTGCAGGGGATTACCGCCACTGCGCTGCTGCAAGGGATTACCACCGCTGCGCTGCTGCAAGGGATTGCCGCCACTGCGCTGCTGCAAGGGGTTGCCTCCGCTGCGTTGCTGCAATGGGTTGCCCGCTGCTTGTGGCTTGGGTGCTCCCAGTCGCATTGAGGCACTCTTCTTCACTTCGCTTTTGCTCAGCTTCTCTGCCAATTGGCGTATGGTGGGGGTGGTGAGCAATTCCTTGGTCTTCACTTCATAACCCAGTTCCTGCTGGATGCTGGCACTCAGACGCATGGCTGTAAGCGAGGTCAAACCCACGCTTATCAGATTGGTGGTCACACCAAACTGGTCGGTCTTCAGGGCGGTACTTATTATCTCAAACAATCGCTTCTCTGTGTCTGTCTCGGGTGCCACTATCTCGCCTTGTCCTGCGCTGCTCTCTGGCATGGGCAGGGCTCTGCGGTTCACCTTGCCGTTGGGGGTCAGGGGCAACTTCTCCAGTTCTACGTATATCTCAGGCACCATAAAGGCGGTCAGCGTCTCGCCCAACCATGACTTCAGGTCTGTCTCGTCCACACGCTTGTCTGTCGCCACGCTGTAGTAACACACCAGGTTCTGCATGCCGCCTATCTCTTTCACGTCTACACATACTTCCCTGATGCCGTCAAACTGCGAGGCACGTGCCTCTATCTCGCCCAACTCTATGCGCAGGCCACGCAACTTCACCTGGTTGTCTATGCGTCCCATGAAGTCGATGTTCCCATCGGCTGACCAGCGCACTAAGTCGCCGGTGCGGTAGGCTCGTTGACTGCTATCTATGGGCAACTTGCCACTACACAACTGTCCGGCAGTGATAAACTTCTCGGCATTCACGTCGGGACGGTTCAGGTATCCACGACCTACTCCGGCTCCCAATACCACCAACTCGCCTGGAACTCCCTCGGGCACCAACTGCATGTGCTTGTCCACTATGAGCAACTGATAGTTGTCCAGTGGTCTGCCTATGTACGAACTGTCGTAGTCGCTTTCTATATTGTAGCAGGTGGAGTACAGTGTGCATTCCGTAGGTCCATAGCCGTTGTAAAAACGGAACGGTGGTCTCTTCAGAGGCTGCAACTTCTCGCCGCCGACTGAGAGCAGACGCAGTGACTTGTTCTCTATGGCTGTGGCAAACATATAACCTATCTGCGTGGTCATGAAGGCTATGGTCAGTTGCTCCTCTTCCATGTATTTGTTCATGGCCATCAGGTCCATTCGCATGTCGGAAGGTATGATGTATACGCTCGCTCCAACTGAGAGTGCAGGGTACAGGTCCATCATGTGGGCATCGAAACCGAAGTTGGCGTATGCTACGGCACGGTCAGAAGCAGTGACATCAAATTCTTTCACGTACCAGTGGCAGAAGTTCACTATGTTCCTGTGCTCCAACATGCAACCTTTGGGCTTGCCTGTTGAGCCCGAGGTGTATAGTATCACGAACATGTTGTCGGGTTGGGCATTGGGCAGAGACTGCACCTCAGCATCGTTCACCTCTGCCAACTGTGACAGTTGTGACGACTCGTATACCGTGCCCTCGAAGTGTGGCATGGCGTCTGCCACTATGCCGTCGTCGCTCAATATGATGCTTACCTTCGCATCGTCGCACATAAATGCCAAACGGTCTTCGGGGAAATGGCTGTCCAAGGGCATGTATGCCGCACCTGCCTTCATGATGGCCATGGGGTAGATGAGCATCAACTCCGAACGGTCTATCATCACTCCCACGGCGGTTTCTACTCCCACACCCTGTTTCGCTAAGTATACTGCCAGACGGTCGGTCAGCGCATCTACCTCCGCAAAACTCATACGCTTATCGCGGAATACTATCGCAGGGGCGTCAGGGGTCTTCTGTGCCTGCTTGCGGAACAGGGCAACCAAGGTCTCACTGCGGTCAAATTCCAACTCTTCACCCTTGCCCAGTGCTAACAGTGCTGACTGCTCGCTGCTGTCTACTATCTGCAGGTCGCCAAACTTCTTGTCTATACCGCTAATCATCGACTCGGCGATGGTCAT
>CAMHPC010000118.1 GCA_946186945.1 uncultured Prevotella sp. | reverse complement strand
CATTTTCATTCTCTTTAGACCTCAAAATGTGTCAAGTTTTTTTAGTTCAAGTCACGGGACTGTTTTGGCACATCATTTGTATAGAGCATATCCTTCGTTAAAGAGGTTGGGACATTTTTTTTAGCACCGCAAGATGCAGTGCACTCCTATTTTTGCTACTATTTTACCTGCACCAACTGCTTGTTTTTGGTCGTCCTTACGGGACAGTGCATCCTATAAAATAATGTATACATTATTATATAAAGGGTGAGAGTGGTGGTTTGACGGCAGTAAAATTGTTGAATGGGAGGCGATAAATGTTACATCGATTACAAAAATGATACATCTTTGAGGAAAGGACGGACGGTGAAAATGAAACAAAATTGCAATTGAAATGTAATAATACTTTACAATTATCGAAAAATGTGTACGAGCACACTGGTTTTGTGCAGACTGTGTGTGCACGTACACACAGTTTTTGCCCCTCTGCCTTTGTGCGCGTACACACAAGTTTGTTCCTCTGTTGTTGTGTTCGTACACACCAGAAACTGCACGCGGCAGTGTGCGATATGTGTGCGTGCACACAGCGAAATGTGCTCGTACACACGGTGAAATGTTAAAAAGAACTAAAAAGCGGTCTAAAAATTGAAATATAATAGCAAAAATGTAGCATATTGAACAAATTTTCGTAACTTTGTATCGAAATTTTACAAACCGATGCAAACATGATAGGTCGTGGCGTAGGAAGCCTGTGAAGGTGGTGCTGCGAGGATAACATCAAGACACTTACGGGTAAGAAGTAGGATACATAAACCTAAGCATTAGATTCTGTTCAAGATGGAATGCCTGGTCTCTACGGAGATTGGAGCAGTCGGTACGATTATACCCCCATTTCTGAATGAAGAGCGTATATGTTTCCGATATTTGACAGTAAGAAAGAGAAAATCATAAAACGAATATATCACTTAAAAAAGAAAAGATGGAACGAATCAGGATTTATGCAATGACCCTGTTGCTCATGATTGTGGCGGCAGTAGCGCAAGCACAACCCTCGACGCTACCTGGCAACACCGGCATCAATGATGTGCGTGTGCTCAACATTTGGGGCAGCATGTACAGCGGCAATGGCGCTGGCGGCAGTTGGGAAAACTGGGGAGCCAGTATCTCCGAGTATTCTGTAGCTGGAATAACTACAGAAAAAATTGACTTTAGTACGGGAAGCTATGTAGGTTACACTTTCTACAGCAACCCCCAAGACCTAAGTGGAGCCACACACATGAACGTGTGGGTATGGGCAGACCAAGACACCCAGATTGGGTTACAATTCCAGTCTAAATCAAAAACTGGTGCATACGATGAAAAGTACCAAACACAAAATAGCCCGCTCGTAACTGGTGGACAATGGAACTTAATACGTGTAGCCATAAGCGAAATGCCACTAAGTGGCAACAATCCCACGAGTACAATGTCGGATATAGAAGCCTGCTCAATTGTTCAAAATGATGGGAAAACCATCTATGTGAGTGACATATTCTTCACCGAGGAAAATAACGTGATAACACGCAACTTGGTAAATGGAACACATTACAAGCTCTGGGATACAGACGAAACATGGGGTGTGATGCGCGACTTTTTCTCAAAGAACGCTGATGGCACTTGGACCTTCAAAGGCGTAAGCGGCAACTACAGGCTGAGAAGCGACATAGAGAATACCGATGGCACATCGAATTATATTAAGGTAGAGCCGCTGAACAGTGATGGCACAGTAAGTCTTTACGACACGACGACAGGCGAGGGTGGACTTTGGCTGAGAGGTTCCGGCAACCTCGGCATGCCCAGTTACATACTGCAACCTCAGAATTGGACACAGGACGGCAAGTATGCATACGCCATGTCAGAGGTAACGAATGGCACATACCAGACCACCATGACAATAGACAAGGAATTGGCACCTACAGGTGGTGTTTTCAAACTATTCAATCATTATACCACATACGGTGACGGTTTCAAGCCAAGCAGCAGTGAAGAGAGTGCCGACGGCAGAATTGATTTTTCCAACGGTCATTATATCTTCCAGATACCCAACAATGGAGATATCACACAGAAAAGCGGTTTAACCCTGCGCACTGGAGACGAATGGCAGTTTGAAGTGACAGCCACAGCCAACACAGCCCTTTCATTTTCAGCCAACCGCGTATGGTTGAGCACCCAAAACCTTCAGCCTGCTCCCACTCCCACCGTGGATGCCAGCAAGGTGCTCTCCGTATTCAGCGATGCCTACACTGTCAATATCGGCATGAAGAAGAGTCACTGGAGCAATGTCATCACATGGGGACCAGACGCAAAAGAGCAGACCAGATTTGACGGAGATGGTAATCACACGGAAATAGCTTACCGCACATACGCCGACGCACCAAGCAACCAAGTGGCAGTATTCGAGTTTAAGGTAGACGACAGCGACAATGACCGTGGCTGGCTGAACCTGCACCTTGACCAGAACGTGAAACTCTCTGACTACAAAACTCTCCACCTGGATGTAAACGACCTGGACGGACTGAACAACGAAATATACATCTGGCCGAGAGTGAGCCATGACGATGCCCCGACATTCAATTCAGTGAGCGGCAAGAGTACCTTGAAATTCAACCTGTTGGACGGCAGGGATGCCAACGGTTGGAAGAGCATAGAAATACCTATCAGTGAGATAATCGGTTTGGCTGGCAACGCCAACGGTACAGTTTCAGACGGAGACTACATCTCTCACATCGGCATACAGGCTGCCAATGCAAACACAAAAGGAGCCATAGCCATAGACAACGTGTACTTCTCTACAGACAATGACCTTGTGACCTACGACAACGACGAACGCGGCATAGACTGGAACACCGCTACCGGTACCACCTGCTATGTGGACCAGATAGTTTGGACAAAGAGTGGAACGACAGCCGGTGTGAATATAGTGGACACATACAATGACAACTGGGCTAAGATACACGACGGCGACGTTCACTCTTACTTCCAATTCAACCACGACGACACCAACGACGACAACGAGCACTCACAAGTACTCATCCGACTGAAGGACGACATTAAGGTGAGCGATGTGGAGGTGATATGGGCAAACGGCTATGCCAGCAGATATGCTGTATATGCCTTTGAGAACTATCCCGTGGTGAATGGCGAGATACCCTCGTCGGCACTCACCCGTGACAACCGACTGTACTACGTGGGTGGCTACATGTCTGACAATGCCGCTGACGACATGCAGATGGACCACGAGCCCTACTACGTGATAAAGAGCGAACTGCAAAAGGAGGTGACACACGACTCTCGCTATATACTGCTCGACCTGAAGAAGCGCGGCAACGGCGATACCTTCGGCTACTATATCGACGAGGTGCACGTGGGCGCATACGATGAGGACTACAACACTCCAGACCACCTCAACTTCCCCGTGACGGTGATACAGACCGAACTGCCCCCGACGGAACTGAAGGTGACCGTACGCAACAAGCGCAATGCCGTGCTGAGCGAATGGACCAGCAAGATAGTACCCGGCTCGGTGAAGACCTCTTGGGACAGTCCGCTGCTGAAGAATGACAATAACCGCCAAACATGGGTCTATGCCACCGCTCCCGGTAACTTCGATGTGACAGTGACCGGTAGCGTGGAGGGTGTGACCAATCTGGTGCCTGGTAAGAGCGCAGTGAAGGCTTACAAGAACTGGAAGCCTGCAAGCGAAGAAAGCGACTGGACAATTCATAGTTGGAAGAGTTTGGTGCAGCCAAGAATTGAAAACTTAATTGATAATACTAAAACAGCAGCTGAGAATCAGACTGAACTGAACAGTATAGTCTGGGCTTCGCAGTACGAGAATTGGGGCAATCCTGCCCGTACATACTATGCTTGGAAGGCTGCCGATGGTGTAGAAGCCACAGACGACCATAGCCGCTGGTCAAGTGCACAGGAAGACACAAACAATAACAATCCAAGTAAACAATACTGGGTGATAGATTTAGAGCATACTTACGAATTGACCGATGTGGAACTGGTATGGGAACGTGCCATTGCCAAGACATATAGCGTGTTTGGATTTACGAGTCTGGATGGTGTAGACCTTGGAGCAGATTATGACACATTCCTCAGCACCTATGGTAACGCCAACGACCATCACCTGATTTACAGCTACACGATGGATAATGTGCTGGAATACCCCTACCACGACCAGCATACAAACAGCAGCACCGAAAGCCCAGTACGTGAAGACAACCGCGCCCGCTATTTGGTGGTGAAGACCAAAGAAACACAGTCGACCAAGTACTATTCTGGTACCAGTTACAGTATCTGGGAGGTGTACGCATGGGGTGCAGATGTGACCGTGACCGACAATGTAACAAACCTGAAGACAGACAACCTCTCGGTGAAAGTAGGTCATGAGGGAGTAGTAGATGTTACTGCATACGGCACAAAAGATGGTACGTACATCGAGGAGTCGGAGTGGCATCCTGTGGAGTTCAGCGTGCCTGCAAGCAGCAACTACTATATAAAGAATGTAGAGAACACCGACCCATCTACCGGCAAGACCGTGGACCAGTACTTCCTGTTCAAGAAGGTGGAAGGCCAGGCAGCCGAACAGTACAACACCGCCTACGCACTGGCCTATATAGTGGATAACGATAACGGTACCTACGGTGTGAAGGTGATGCCCGGCATAAAGGGTCTGGGCCAGACTAAAGATGTTTATGATGAGGACAACGGTGCCACCGACACCAAGTCAATCACCATCAACATGTCTTCTACCAATACTCGGAGCACAGAGATTACCGGCCAGTTCGAACTTGTTATCTACAAGGATGCGATGAAACTGCTCACCGACGGTACAAGCAGCAACAAGCGTCAGGTGTACGACGACGGTTACTACTCTGAGGACGTGCTGAAGAATAACATCACTGCCGAGACCGTGACCATCGACCTGCGCAACGTGGACTTCTCTTACGATAATGCAGGCACAGCGCTCAACCACAGCGTGCTTCCGGCTCCGCATACCGTGACAAAAGGCACTGGTGCAAGCAAGGTGCAGTTGAACCCCAACACCATCTACTACACCGACGAGCCTTACACCGACGAGTCTACTGGCACCATCAGCGGTGGCAACCTCGCCTTCCGTCAGGGTGAAGTATGGCGTGTGCCTGTACTCCGCATCTTCGACGGTTGGGACTGGGAGCCCATCAACAACGAGGGTGGCATGATAGCCACAAGCGCATCGTTCTATACCAGCATACCTGCCAAGCACTACTCGTTCATCGCACTGCCCTTCGCACCCGATATCAGTTACTTCAGCAGTAAGAATATCAAACTGTACAAGCCCACGGCTTTCAGACCCGAGCGCAACGCAGTGAAGGTAGACGAGATATCCAGTTTCACTTCCAACGAGATAGGCCATCCCTTGGTGATATACACTGAGGACGCTTACAACTACCGCGAGAATGGCTATGCCGTGGTGTTCAAATCGGCTGGCACGGAGACTTCCGTAAACTACTTCCCCGGCAAATGGGAGAACAACGGTGCCACCATCATCCCCTCGTATACCAAGCAGACACTGGAAGAGAGCGATGCATCGTTCGACTACTACCTGTACAGCATCAAGAATGACCAGTTCCTGAAGGTGGGCAACTCAGAACTCGCCGAGGATCAGTGGAACGGCAACGAGCAAGGTAGCGGAGACCAACCGCATCTCAGTGCCTCACAAGTGATGCCCTTCTACGCCTATATGAAGGTGCGCAAGCAGGCTTCTCCTGCTCCGGCATTCACCTTCATGCTGACAGACGACACAGAGACTACTGGCATCGACGCCACCAACACAGAGACTGACGAGAGCGTAAGGGTGTATGACGTGCAGGGCCGCTACGTGAGCGACAGCAGCCGCAACCTCACACCGGGTATGTACATCATAAAGAGGGCTGACGGCAGCACCCGCAAAGTTTACATCAAGAAATAAATGAGGAGGATAACGATCATGACAAAGAAAACATATCTTGAGCCAATTACTGAGATAATAACGGTAGTAAACGAACAGATGCTTGCCTCTCTGTCGTTGGGCGACAAAACATACAGCACCACAAAAGGTAACGGCCACGGCGGTGGTATGGATTTCGGCAATATCGAAATATTGGACGGTGTGTCCACCGAGCCCGACCATACCACTCTCTCTCTGTGGGATGAGATAGAGCCCTTCGGAGACAAAGGACCGAGATCGGCAGCGTGGTATTGATACCAGCCTCATGATACTAAAAAGATCGGCAGCAGTGTGCACACTGGCTGCCGATTTGTTTTTGTCGCTTGCGCTCAACCGACGCCAAACCGAATGCCATGTGAGCGTGCTCACAATTGGCTGAGGTGCGAAGGAGGTAGACCGAAGGTCAAAATTATAAAAAAGATGAAGGGGCATATTGTAGGAGCGCGCGACATCTTGCTGCGCATCGGATAAGGTCGCCGGAACCTAATTTTATCAGGAGCGCACGCATCTTGCGTGCATCGGATAAGGTCGCCGGAACTGCTTTTATATGGTCGGCCTAAAGGCCTCAAAATTATAAAAAAATTGATTCGAAAAATTATAATAACTAAAGTTTCCCACTTGCCATTTTATAGGCTTTTTCAAATGATTGTATCTTGTAATTTACAGATAAACAATTCATTAACATTTTGCAAACGTAAGTTAATGCTCTATATCAATAGTCTGCTACAGCATCTAATGGTGACAAAGCAAGTAGGATTGCTTCAAGCTCATCAACAGTCTGTGTACCTTCCATCAAATTCTCCATGGTATCAGCCACATTGATGCAGAGTTTTACTGCCAACACGTTAAGCAGATTCTTGATGATCTCCAGTGTACGGCGCCATTGAGTGAGCTCAAACAATTCTCGTCTTGTCTCACGGAACAACTCTCCAAGTGCTTCATACTGGTTGAACCGCTGGCCCAATGTCAGCACCATGTGCGTCATAAGACAGAGCGTGCAGTCGGCAATTTGCTCGTCGAAATCTGTACCCTGGTATGAGCCAAGTCCAAGATATTGCCGGCACTCCTTTATCAGCACTTCTATATTCCAGCGTATTTGGTATATCTCAAAGGCTTCCACAAACTTCATGTGGGTGTCCGTCGTGACAATAGCGTCCCAATTCTTATTCCGTCCGACTCTGATGAAGAATATCTTCACACATGTATCCCCCATCATCACCCGTTGCTCGAAATACATGCACTTATACTTGCGGCACACAACAGCCTCACGCTCGTGCAAGGATATAAGCTCATGAACATTGTATCTGCGTGAGCCGACTGCATACTTGTCCTTTCCCATGGCAAGACGGCCTACGACATGTATCGCTCCACCTGCTATCTTCCTTATAGCGCAAACCAATGGAGGCTTCACAAACCACGTGTCCATCAGTGCATAAGCAGCACAAATGCCAAACTTATAAGCCCTCTCTATCATTTTGGCTACGTTGTCATTCTTCTTGGCATCCAGTTCCTTAAAACGCTCATAGTCAGGATTGCTTTCGCTACGCTCTTTGTGGAACTGCATGGAACGTTCTTTCTTTGAGAGGCTGAAGTCTTCTTTCTTTCCTGCTTCCCGATGCATAGATAAGTCTACTGTATATGTACTGCGTCCATCGAAGAACGCGAGCAGGAGCAGCTTGTAACCGAGTACACACTTGCCAAGGACATGGTCAAACACTCGACTAAGCCCCTCGAAGTGTAGCCCGGTTTTGGTCACAGTTGTGTCATCAACAATATAGCATTTTGGCGCTTCGGTCTCCTCTGCATTTTCTTTGCGTACTATGCTTTGAAAACGCCGTGCCATAGATAGCTGCAGAATCTGCCAGTTCATTTCCGAACGAGCCAACAGACGGTAGAAGCAATTTTTGCCGACCTCAAGAACACCATGGAACTTTGTTAGTGACAAGGAGCCTATTGTCTCACCAAGAATACGGAAAACCATCATGGCCAGAATCTGCTCTGCCATATCTCGCCCGCGCATTTTGTCCAAAGAGTGTTTGGAGAGGATTCTGCCTATGCCAAAACACCTCATGAAGTGCATTATTGCGTCACTAGTCTCACTTTTAACACTCAATATCTTGGTCAACTCACCGATTTTGTTTAATTTTGCAAACATATAAGGAATGTTTAATTGTTTATGTATCAATGATTTATTTGCACTACAAAGATACAAAAACTTTTGGACATTCCTTCTTTTTTCCTTGTGTTTTAAGGCCTTAAGTACGATTTATATGCAAGTGGGAAACTTTAGT
>CAMHPC010000117.1 GCA_946186945.1 uncultured Prevotella sp. | reverse complement strand
CCATCGACGTGGTAGTGCTCGAGATAGACAAGGACAACCGTCGTCTGAGCCTTGGCCACAAGCAGTTGGAGGACAATCCTTGGGATACTTACGCCACTCTGTACACTCCTGGCAGCGTACACACCGGCAAGATAACCGAGATGATGGAGAAGGGTGCCGTCATCACCCTGAACGAGGGTGGCGAAGGCTTTGCCACTCCCAAGCATCTGGTTAAGGAAGATGGTTCTCAGGCCCAGTTGGGTGAGGAGTTGGAGTTCAAGGTGATAGAGTTTGTGAAGGAGACCAAGCGTATCATCCTCTCTCACAGCCGCACCTTCGAAGAGGCCAAGGAAGAGCGCAAGCCCGCCCGTAAGCATGTGGCCAAGAAGGAAGAGCAGAGCGCAGTGAACAATGTGGCAGCAGGTACCACCCTGGGTGACATCGACGTGCTGGCAGAGTTGAAAGCCAAGATGGAGAAGGGCGAGTAATCCCTCCCCCGTGCTTTAGCATAATGATTTGGGGTAGTGACCGCGTGGTCACTACCCTATTTTTTGGGAGTTTACTATATTCAGCAATTCGTCTATCCCATCGATGATATAATCGGCGCCCGCCTCTTCCAGTTGTGTCCTTGTACCGTTGCCATAAGTGACACCACATGTCTTTGTGCCCGCTTTCGCCCCCATGAGAATATCCACGTCCATATCCCCCACCACGATAGCGTGTGAAGCCTCCACGTCGAGCATAGAGAGAGTCTTGAGCACCGGTTCTGGATGGGGTTTAGCCTTTTGTACATCATCCGCCCCCACGAGGTACACGAAGCAGTCGGCTATACCCAGGTCGTGCGTCAGTTCCAAGAGAGACTTATGCCAGCGAGAAGAGGCTATGGTGAGCAGACAGCCCCAATGTTTGAGGATAGCGAGAGTATCAGCCACATGCGGAAAGAGGCGTGGTTTCATAGTGACCAGATTCTCCTGAAATATCCTGCGGTACGTATCAGTGCACCTCAGTATCACGTCTCTCGTCACCTGCGGGAATAGCGTTTGGAAACAGCCTTCGAGCGGAAGTCCAATAGTAGAGGCACAGACATCGTCGGAGCGGCAGGGCAGTTGCAGTTCACGGATAGTCATCTGCATGGTAGTGACTATATTGCGCCTCGTATCTCCGAGTGTGCCATCGAAATCGAATATTATCAGTTCTGTATTCATCGGTATGCTTTTACATTTTGCACCTGACAAGCAGTACAAATCCAATTAAAAGAATGCGAGAGTTCTCACAGAGTGCAAAAATACGAAAAAACATCTGAAATAGTTGTATTGGTCCATGATACTAACCACAATTATTCATTACCTTTGTACACAGTATAAAACCAAGCGAGAAGATGAAAAAGATAATAAACCCCTGGCGCAACCACCCAGAGTACGACTGTTTCGGCTGTTGCCCGGAAAATCCCATAGGATTGCACATGGAGTTCTATGAGGACGGAGAATACATAGTAAGCACCTGGCACCCAAGCACCCACTATCAGGGCTGGGTGAACACCATGCATGGAGGCATACTGAGCACCCTGATAGACGAGGTATGCGGCTGGGTGGTGACCCGCAAGTTGCAGACGAGCGGCTACACAGTGCAGTTGAATGTGAAGTTTCGCAAGTCAGTGCCCACTACCGAGCCCGAATTGACGATAAGGGCGAAAGTGAGCAGACAAGTTCGCAACCTGGCATATATCAATGCCGAGATAATCAATTCCAAGGGTGAACTATGCAATGAGGGTGAGGCTGTGTATTTCCTGATGAGCGAGGAGAAAGCCAAGGAAATGGGATTTCTGCACTGCGAAGTGGAGGAATGAGCGAAGGGTGCTGCGTGAGCAGTAGACAAATATAAGTACTGGCTATTTGTGCTGCTTCGCCTCAGTAATCAATAGTTGGTATTTTACTGTGTGACAGAGGCAAAAAGCATTACAGTGACGTTTTTTCTCACTACCTTTGCATCATCGAACAAACGAGAAGGAAAAAAGCGGTGACGCCGTCGGCGTCAGGAAATGGCCACTTAGAAACGTATTTTTTGTAAACTCGTGGTCTGATTATTTCATTGTATTATTAGATATTGGTTATACAAACGAGATTATAACTGCCTGGTAATCAGCCGTTATAATATATAAAACGTTTATACAACCGTTATTATTCTTTACATACTGTGCAGGAGGTTGTAATTTTGCAACCGAAAAAATGAAAAGTGTATTGCGACCGACAGATCAGCGTGATACAAAGCAAAAAAGACACAAGACTGAACAACCTACAATACATAACAATGAAAAAATCATCACTTACAATCAACAAGAGATTACGTCTGACACTCCTCTTGGCTGCTATCGCCTTATGCAGCCAGAGCAAGGCACAACAGAATGTAACATTCTACCACACCTATTTGCTGCAACAAGGCGAAATCATCACCTTCACCGACAGTTATGTAGACAACACACAGAGCCTCTACATGTCTGACCTATTGGAACCAGTGGCAGACAACGTGAAGCAGTTTCGCTTTCTCGGCACCACAGGCTACTACTGTTTTCAGAGTTATGACGTAAACCCGTTTGTACGCGGAGCCAAACTCGGTTGGAACACCCCCAACCCCAACAACACCTACGCCGACTGGATAAGCGATGATATCAGAAACAACAACACCGTGTACAATTCGCACCGTTTCCTGTCCCCCACCACGCCAGGATCAACGCAGACCGCAAACGGAGCCAACGGGTACGAATACATATATGTGATGCCAGTAAACGATGCCAAGAACGGCTCGCCCTCGCTGGATGGAGGCAATAACGTGAATTTCCAATCCGACGACCTGTCATGGTTTGACAGCAGCCACTCAGGCACCTACTTCGGATACGGCCATATATGGCTGGTGGGCAGCAATGCCTTCGGTTTCCCCTCGGTATGGGCATGGAAGGGCGACCGCACCTTCAAAGGTTGGACCTATGATGACTGTCGCGACAACTTCGTGCCAATGACCCAGAGCGCGAAGAACTTCAACAAGATAACCATCAAGACCGGTCAGCAACTCAACACCAAAGAGACCGGTTTCGCCTTCAAGTTCTTTGCATCACAAGGAGCATGGAATGGTAACGGAGAGACCTATAGCACAAACGCGATAGAATACGGCAACAGCTCCTGGCTACAGTTTGCCGGCATAACCACTGATGACAGCACACCCGTAGACTTCATCCAACTTGTCACAGGTGGCAACATAGAGGGTATCAACAAGGCAGAGACTTCAAGAAACGAGGCAGAAAAGAACTCCGCTCTGCCGTTTCTGCCCCTGAACTACGACCTATGTTTCACCATCGACCTGCGGAATGTAAACGTCAATGACAGCCATGCCCAGTTGCCCCTGAAACTCAACATCACCAACCGTCCCAGGCTGCAAGAAAATGCAGACATAAGCACCCATTGCGAGGTCAACCTCTCCGGAGCCCTCATCAACACCACCACCAACCCCCTGTGGGCAGACGACGGAGTGAACAACTATACCCTCGCCGATGCCCTCCGTTTCCAGGCAGGCATAGCCTATGCAGACCAGATGAATACCACCTATAAATGTCTGAAACTCAACGGAACACTGACGAACAAGGACATGACATACCTGAAGTGGCTCATAGACAATGCAAAGATAGAAAGGATAGACCTGAGCAACGCCCGACTGCCAGAGTTGGAGATACCATCCCACTTCATAGACGGCGACGGCAAGACCAAGGTGACAACCGTGGTGCTGCCCCACTTCCTCAACAAGATATCCGCAGAAGCCTTTGCCGGATGCACATCGTTGCAGGACGTAGTATTCACCGGCACCGAAACCGGCGGATGCGAGATAGGCGAAGGTGCCTTCAAGAACTGCACCGCGCTGACCGGTGAGTCGATAGTGGAAATACTGAAGACCACCACCGAGGTGAAGGAAGGAGTGTTTGAAGGCTGTCTGCAAACCGAGGCAAACTACGAAATCTCCATACCTGCCAACATCAGCACCATCCACGACAACGCTTTCAAAGACTGCCATATAAACAAAGTGAACGTGCCAGCCATGTACGTGGCGCCCACAGCCACCCACTATTCTGTAGACCGCGTGGGTTCGCCCTACCCTGCCGCCCACAATCTGCCCTTAGAAAACAACGCAACCATAAACATCGAGGCAGAAGACTTCAACCAGGGCACATCAGGCGTGGCATACCTGTTCAACCACAATTCCAACCTGAACAGTTACCACCACTATCGCAGCGACATGGAAGGGGCACCTGTATGGAAAGTGGTCAAGCCAGCAGGCCACGACTGTCAATCGCCGGAGGAGGGCAAGCACCTCGTCATAGGCGACATAGAAGCGGGCGACTGGATGAACTATACAGTGAATGTGGCAGGCGACGGTGGCCACTATAACATGAACTTCTACGTGGCAAAGACGGGCAACGATGGTGCATTCTCAGTATACGTGGATGGCGAGAAGAAAATCACCCATGAGAACATAGGAGGTGAGAACGATGACTGCAATGTGTCACAATCACTCTCAAACGTACTTCTCTCCAAAGGTCAGCACGTCATACAGTTCTACTGCGAGAACAAGCTCAACTTCGACTACTTCAAAGTGCAGCGCATCGACACCGATACCAGAGCCGACAGCGAAGACGGAGGCAGCACCACAGGCTACACAGGCACTGTGCCTACAGTGAGTGCCACAGCCTTCACAGCCCAACCCAACCACTTCGAGATAGGTTTTGCGCCCGTGTCGGAGTATGCCGACGAGGCAGAGCGTCTGTACTACGTGCATGAATACAAGAAGATAGCAGCGTGGAAGGCACTACTGACGAAAGACCTGTATGAGAACAACAGCACGACAGTGGATAATGCGAAGAAATTCGATGTGTGCAATCAGGAATATGCCGATGTGCGTCTGCACCGTTCGTTCGGCAACAGCACCAACTGGGAGACATTGGTACTGCCCTTCGACGTGTTGGCAGGCACCGAGGGCACAGCCAGCAGTTATGACAATCCCACCACAGTGAACACCGTAGAGAACAAGATAAAGTATGCAGCCATTTTCATTGGCACAAATGGCGACTATCTGCGCTTCCTCAACGTGGGTACCCACAATGTCAAAGCCACAGAGATGAGTTCGGAATATGGCGATGCAGGCTATACCATCCCGGCAGGCACCCCATTCCTGATCTATCTGGACAAGACGAAGACACTCAGCACAGATGCCACCGATGGCGACTATGTGACTTTTTTAGACGTAAATCTGAACGGCAGTCAGACAGTGAACAGTTTCCAGAAGGACGGTTATTGGTTCTGCGGCACCTTTGATGCCATAGTGCAGCATGCAGTGCCCGAGGGCGGACTGTGGGCACTGAGCAACGACAAACTGACCCATGCCACCCGTACGGCGAAGTTTAAGGGCTATCGCGGATGGTTCCAGACGGCAGCGAGTGCAGCGGAACTCTTCCCCAACAACAGTGCCTCAGCCCCCAGCGGAAGCAGCATAGAGCCCACCGCCCTATCGTTTGACGCTTTCAATGGCATAGACGAAGGTGATGTAGCCACCGGCATCAGCAGTGTGGATGGCACCCCCATCGAGGTGGTAGACGGAGTATACACACTGACCGGCGTGCGTGTGAGCAAGCCTCACAAGGGCATATATATCGTGAATGGTAAGAAGATGGTTGTGAAATAGAAAAACATTTATCAGGATGAAAAGAAAGAAATACATCTGCCCCATAGTAGAAGAGATAACAGTGCCGGTAGAATTGATGCTCGTAGGCATCTCCGACGGCAATGGCACCAATAGCAATTTCGAAAACGAGACAATCATCGGTTCCGATGAAGTGGAGGATGGCGACTTTGCGCCCACCATCAACCTTTGGGACACCGACGACAATGATACTAATGATGATTTTTCCACAAAGAATGATTTTCTCTGGTGATAAATACTTAGATTAACCGCCGACCAAGTCGGCATCATAGCAAGACGTTCCGGTACCAAGATTTGTCTGATGCATGAGCAATAGTCAAATCTTGGTACTTTCGTTCATATGTGAGTGACACTAGTGACGTGGGTGACACGAAGGTAAAACGGAATAGCGATAAGTGAATAAAGTGTTATCAAAAACTACGCACTCAGACTAAAATGTTTACATTTTTTAACACTCGAAACATAATATAGAGAGGCTAAAATGCATATTTTTGTTCATTAAACCATAACCTTTCAGTATTTATGTTGACAGATGGCTTGGAAACTGAAATATCGCTGCAAGACATGTGGCTATGAGGCCGATGTATATGAGGGGCGAGGGTTGTTTCGTCAGCAGATAACAGCCATGTATTGCCCCGACTGTAAGAGCATCCAAAACCTCGTAGTGGGTGGCATCATAGCCGATGTGGCTCCCTCCTACAGGAGTGAGGTAGGGCGGTTGTGCCTGCATTGCGGCAGCAGCGAAATAAGCATATGGGATAAGAGGACCTGTCCGAAGTGCGAAGGTAGGATGGAGCCCACTGGTGAGAAGGAATTTTGGACTTGAGACAACCTCTAACTTGATACTCAGATATCGTTTTCGAGAGTTTTTATGACTCTTGCGGGCACGCCAGCCACGAGCGAATTGTCCGGAACATCCTTTGTGACGACAGCCCCTGCTGCCACCACCACATTGTTCCCGATGGTGACTCCGGGCAGGATAGTGACATTCCCCCCGATCCACACATCGTTTCCTATTCTGACGGGTGCTGCTTGTGCCAGATAATCTCGTCTGCCCTTAGGCGAGAGAGGGTGTCCGACGGTAGAGATAAGCGTATTTGGTCCGATCATCACATGGTCTCCTATATACACTTCGCGTATATCTAGAACAGTGAGGTTGTAGTTGGCAAAGAAGTCATCGCCGATAAATATGTTTTTACCTCTGTCGCATGAGAAAGTCTTGGCTATCCACACACGCTCCCCTACCCTGCCCAGCATCATTTTCAGGTAGTCGTATTGCGCCTGATAGTCGTCGCCCTGAATACTGTTATAGTGTTGGCACCACACAATAGCCCGCTTCTTCAGTGCCAGGAAATCCGGTTCGTTGAAACGATACTGTAGTCCGGCGAGGCATTTTTCCAGTTCTGTCATATTATCTTCGCGTAAAAAAAAACTTCGGTGCAAAATTACTTTTAATTTCGGCAATATGGATATAATGGCCGAGAAATTTATGAGAATTTAGCGATGACAAGAAATGACCTTGTACTGCTCATTGCCACTGTGGGTAGGATACTGTACATGCATATCATGACGCTGGAAGCGTCATGATATGCAGCGCATCGACCGCACTCTGCCGGGCGCTAATATACAGGCAGTAATCATACTTCCACCCATATAAGAGCACACTATACAGATTCCATATTTCCCGTCTGTCGCATCTTGTCGCGGTATTCACGGGGAGTGTAGCCGAGATGCTTCTTGACGAAACGCTCATCTGCAGTACAACCTCGCCCTCATCGACTTCCTGCGGTTGGAGAATAATCTCGGAGCGCTGAAATGACTGTTACTGGCAGCATACCGGTGGATGAAGATAGCGATTTATTGGCAATTTTGCAACTTCTTGTAACATATTTCTGCCAATTCTTGCGCTGAACTCGATAAAAATGAGTATATTTGCAGACAAGAATAACAGAAAACAGTAATAGAGTATGACTCAACTGACAGTTTCCATAGAAGATGCTTCGATGCTTGACCAGATACGTCAGGCCATCGGTTTGTTGCGAGGAGTAACTTCCGTTACATTGAAGCGCCAGACAAAAACTGGCATGGACAGAGCCATTGATGACATCAAGAACGGCCGCGTCTATGAGGCCAGTAGTGTTGAAGACCTTATCCAGCAGTGCAAGGCATGAAGTACACCCTTCGCTATACAGGCGAATTCAAACGATCGCTTAAGCGATGCCTCAAACGGGGCTACGACGAAAGGTTGCTTACCGATGTTCTTAACATCCTTGCCGCAGAAGGTCGTCTGCCAGAGAAATACCACCCGCATATCCTGCATGGGCAGTACGAAGGCTACTGGGAGTGTCACATCACTCCAGACTGGCTCCTCGTCTGGGATCAAAACGACCTCGAACTGGTGCTGTTAATGACCAATACAGGTACACATTCTGACCTCTTTGGGAAGAATAGAAGATAATGAACAAAAATGTGTAATCTATAAAACAGATATGCCAATGGACAGGTAAAGATATAAGGATACCTGTTGGTTGAATTAAAATAATGCATACTTAACTTGGCCGATGGGCTTATG
>CAMHPC010000116.1 GCA_946186945.1 uncultured Prevotella sp. | reverse complement strand
GGGGGGGATTGGTGCTCTTTGGTGCTTGCGACGCAAGATGCGTCGCCTCCTGCTTTGGTCTTTGCATCATAGGAGGCGACGCGTCTCGCGTCGCAAGAGGGATATTGGTGCTCTTTGGTGCTTGCGACGCAAGATGCGTCGCCTCCTTTTTCGGCTCCTTGGCTGCCTGGACACCATGCTGCGAAGGGGCACTCGCCGCAGTGCGGTTTACGGCTGGTGCACACATACCTGCCGTGAAGCAAGAGCCAGTGGTGGGCGCGCGGTATCTCCGCGGCGGGGATATGGCGCACTAAGCGCTGCTCCACCTTGTACGGCGTGTCGTCGGTAGAGGCGACAAGCCCCAGACGGTGACTCACCCTATATACATGGGTGTCTACTGCCATGGTGGATTTGCCAAACGCCACCGCCTGCACCACGTTTGCTGTCTTTCTGCCTACACCAGGCAGGGTGACCAACTGCTCGGTAGTCTGGGGCACCACGCCGCCGAAGTCGCGTACCAGCACCTGTGCCATGGCTACCAGATGACGACTCTTGGCATTGGGATACGACACGCTCTTGACATACTCCAACACCTCTTGTTCGGTGGCTTCACTCATACTCTTCGCATCGGGATAGCGGGCAAAGAGGGCAGGGGTCACTTGGTTGATGCGCTTGTCGGTGCACTGTGCACTCAACAAGGTGGCTACCAGCAACTCGAAGGGGTTGGTATAACGCAGTTCGCTGCCAGCATCAGGGTGGTGCTCGCGGAAATACTCTATTATCGCTTCATATCGCTCTTTGCGTGTCATGTCTTTTTGAGGTTTAATGAAAAGGATGTGCCGCAACAATATGCGACACATCCCCTTAGTCCATGTTAGTAAATATTGATGTATCTTACTTCTTGGCAGTGCTGTCAGCCTTTGCCTCAGCCTTGGGCTCCTCCTTGGCGGCTGCCTTGCCAGGCTTGTAAGCCTTGTTCAGACCCTTCACCACATCGTCGGTGATATCGTATGCCTGGTCGGCATACAGTATGTTGTCGCCAGCCTGCTTGGTCAGGATAAAGGCATATTTCTTGTCCTTGTTGTACTGGGCGAGGAAATGGTTGATGCTGTCGAGCAGAGCCTGTTGAAACTTCGCCGTCTCCTGCTGGAACTCACCAGTGAGACGCTGCTGAGAAGCAACATACTGCTCCTGCTGACGCTGTATGGCAGCCTGCTGACTCTGAGCCTCGGCTTGACTGCTGAAACCGTTGTTGTTGATCTTGTTTTGGAAATTCTGGGCGGCAGCGGTCAGGTTCTGCTCCTGAGACTTGAGGGCAGCCTCTATGTTCTGACCCTTCTTCTCCAACTGCACCTTCATCTCCTTGCTGTACTCATACTGCGTCAGGATGCTGTCTATCTCGACGTATGCCACACGGAAACCGTCGGTGGCAGCGGCACCGGGAGTCTTGGCGTCTATCTTGTCGTTGTTCTGGCAGGCACTCATGCCCATAGTGGCGATGGCGGCAATGGCCATCATGCGGAAAAAGTTCTTACGTTTCATTGGTATGTGTTTTGTTTATTGTTTTTTTTCTTCTTCACTCACTCACCATGTTGCGATGCTCACGCTGTTCACGGTCCTGGTCCATCACACAGTGTATGCCACGCTCCTTCATGGCTCGGCTGTCGTGTATGTGCTGCGACGACATGGTGCCGCCTTTGCGAAACAGCACCTTCACACTCAACAATGCCATGGCTATAGCAATTATTAACACGCTTACGATGAGTATTTCAAACATTTTGATTATTTTTGCACTGACAATGCGCGCTGGATAGGCAGACATTCTGACCGTATCGGCGACATAGACAGAAAAACTGTGCAAAGATAGTGTTTTTTTTGGATTATACACACCAATTGAGCACATTCTTACGCTTTTTTCACATACGACAATCATTAACCAACAACATACAACGATATGGAAAACGTACAATTAACTCCCAAATGTGTGTTTGAACACTTCGCACGCATCAACAACATTCCACGACCCTCGAAAAGGGAAGAGAAAATGATAGAGTATCTCAAAAACTTCGGAAAAGAGAGAAATCTCACTACCATCGTGGATGAAACGGGAAATGTGCTCATAAGAAAAGACGCTACACCAGGATATGAGGACAGGGAAATGATAATCCTGCAAAGTCACATGGATATGGTGTGCGAGAAACTCGTGGATATAGACTTTGACTTTGATAATCAGGCCATACAGACCTATGTGGATGGCGAGTGGCTCAAGGCGAAAGGCACTACACTGGGTGCCGACGACGGCATAGGATGTGCTATGCAACTGGCGGTGCTCGACTCGGACGATATAGAGCACGGACCTATCGAGTGCGTGTTCACGCGTGACGAGGAAACGGGACTCACTGGGGCTTTCGGCATGAAGGAGAATTTCATGACGGGCAGCATGCTCATCAACCTCGACTCGGAGGATGAGGGACAGATCTTTGTGTCGTGCGCCGGAGGAAAGACTACCACAGCCATCTTCCACTTCGACCGCATACAGGCACCGGAGGGCTGCTTCTTCATCAAAGCATCGATAAAGGGACTCACCGGCGGACATAGCGGCGATGATATCAACAAGAAAAGGGCGAATGCCATCAAGATTCTCGCCCGCTTCCTCTACAAACAGATAGAAAAGCGCCCGCTGCTGCTGGCTTCCTTTGATGCCGGACGCATGCACAATGCCATACCAAGAGACGGCGCCATAGTCTTCGCTGTAGACAATGCCGACAAGGAGGCAGTGAGGGCTGACTGGAATATCTTCGCCGCAGAGGTGGAGGATGAATTCCATGTCACGGAGAAGAATATGGAGTGGCACATGGAAAGCACCGAACCCTGTGACACTCTGCCCAAAGAGGTGTCGGACAGCGTGATACGTGCCTTGCAAGCCGTAGACAACGGTATCTACAGCATGTGTCAGGACGAAGAAATAGCATGGCTGGTGGAGACTTCGAGCAATGTGGCAAGCGTCAGTACTGCGGAGAAGGAACTCACCGTGGTGGCAAGTCAACGCTCCAATGTGATGAGCAACCTGGAAAACCAAGGCAATACGGTGAAGGCACTCTTCCAACTCGCAGGTGCCGAGGTGCTGCAGGGCGATGGATACCCCGCATGGAAGATGAGGGCTGGCAGCACACTCACAAAACTCACCGTCGACTGCTACAAAGAACTCTTCCATAAAGACCCGCAGGTGCTCGGCATACACGCCGGACTGGAGTGCGGACTCTTCTCCGAACGCTACCCCAACCTCGACATGGTGTCCTTCGGACCTACACTCAGAGGGGTGCACTCGCCGGATGAGAAACTGCTCATACCCACCGTGCAGATGGTGTGGGACCACCTGCTGCTCATACTGAAACGAATACCTAAACGCGTATAAGACTATGAGAAAGGTTCTATTCGCCGTCACTGTCACTGCCGCCCTGCTGCTCGCTGCGTGCAGCAACGAGGACAAGGCGCACTCGCTGGTGAAGGATTTCCTCAGCGAGAACCTCACTACTGACTATAGCGTGGACTCTTACCAGCGCTTCGATAGTACCAAGATGGTGTCGAAGGCGGCGGTGGAGAATATGCGGCAGACCCTGGGGCAGATAAAGATGTATGGTAAGAAACCGCAGTACGCCAACTATGCCGACGGTGAGATGCTCCTATACCTCAGGGTGAAGTTCTCGCTCGACGACGACACTGCAAAATACGTGCAGACCTTCTACTTAGACCACAACCTCACTGGCGTGGTGGCAGTGAAGGAAAACTGAATACTTGCAAATTTCTAAGATGTTGACAAATGTAATTCACGGCATTATTTTCAGAATAATGCCGTGGACATTGGTAGTGTGCTTGTATAGACTCAGATATTTTTTTAGAAAAGAATACTTTTCTGTCAAAAATATCTAGTATTATTTGGAATAAAGGTGAAATATATATATCTTTGCGACACGAAAGGAAACGGATTCCTCCCGCTGAAATGAAAGAGTAGCACCGTAATCGGGTTAGCAAATCAGTTCAGCGGTTTTTATTTTCTCAAATTGTCGATTTCTGTATCAAATGTTTTCTGGTCTATGATGGCATATGGCTTGAATAGTCCGGTATTCTTTATCCTTCTTACACAAAGATAGGCTTTTGTTCCAAATTTACGACTGAAATAAGCAAAATAAGCCGTTTCTGGATGTTTACCGGGAATAACTTCGCGCCAACCTTCATAGGTGGCTTTCTCTATAAAGCCCCTAATATCCTGAGCCAATTTGTTCTTGAAAGCATTAAAACGATTGTCTTGTGTATTCTTACTGACAACAGTTTTCAAATCAGATTTCGTAATCTCCATATCCATAGTAATGACGTTTGTAATAGTAAAGCGTAACGGATTGTTTTTAAGCGTATCTGCTATTTGAAGCACCTCTTCGCGATAGCGCTTGCTTTCAATATAATAGTCTTCGTCTGTACGTCGTTTGCCCATTTCTTTCATTTTTATGGTGCAAAAATATAAAAAATAATGAAACTTGTTAGGCAATAGCATTACAAATAAAAGAAATGCCCTGGCACTGGTATCACTACTTGTGTCAGGGTTCTTTACCTTAATAAAACTAATCTTACCTACTGATATGCTTCTTCGCTCCATCAGCGCCTGAGATGGTCACAGGCTGATCTCGCCGCGTAGGTCGCTGTTCATCAGACGGCGGATGTCGGTAGGGTCATCGTAGCGAGCCTGCAAGTACATCAACTTGGTCACGGCAGCCTCTACCGTGCTGTCCCTGCCGCTCACCACACCTGCCGACTGCAGGTGATGGCCGGCATCATAGAGACTCATCTCTACCGTGCCCTTCACACACTGACTGATGTTCACCACCGTCACACCGGCATCGCTTGCCTCGCGAAACAGGTGACTCAGCCATGGCTGATGGGGCGCATTGCCGCTGCCAAAGGTGCGCAGTACCATGCTGCGCACACCGCTGCCACGGAGGATATCTCTAAAAATGCTCTCCTGTATGCCGGGGAAGAGGGAGAAGACGAGCACGTGGCTGTCCATCTCATAATGTGGCACGAGAGGCTTGTCCCAATCGGGTTGCAGGATGGCATGAGTGTTGAAGCGCAGGTGCACGCCGGCATCGCACAGGTGGGGGTAGTTGTAACTGTCGAAGGCATTGAAACCGTCGGCGTTGCGCTTTGTGCTGCGGTTACCGCGCAGCAGCCGGCCACTGAAATAGATGCTCACCTCGGGCACCATGGGACGACCGTCGGCACCGTATGACGATGCCAACTCTATGCTCGTCAGCAGGTTCTCCTTGCCGTCGGTGCGCAACTGCCCGATGGGCAACTGACTGCCAGTGAGCACCACGGGCTTGGTCAGGTTCTCAAGCATATACGACAGGGCAGAGGCGGTATATGCCATGGTATCGGTGCCGTGCAGTATCACAAAACCGTCGTACTCCTCGTAGCGCTCCACTATGATACGCACCAGCATAGCCCACTCGCGAGGGGTCATGTCGGATGAGTCGATGGGTGGGTCGAACTGATAGGTGTCTATGCCTACGTTGAGCGAGCCAAACTCATACATCCTGTCTGCCAGGTGGTGGAAGTCGAGGGGCTCCAGGGCTCCTGTCTCGACATTCCTGCCCATGCCTATGGTGCCGCCGGTGTATATTATCAGCACTCTGCCTGTACGATGTGGGGTGGGGGTCATGGGTATCTCTATTTCAGGTAATCTTCAAAATAACGGGTGATGCGCTCATGCAGGTGCACGCTGCTGTGTCCACGCATGTTGTGCTGCTCACCGGGATAGACAAAGAAGTCGGGTTGGCTGCCGGCATCTATGCAGGCATCGAGAAACGACAGGCAGTGCTGTGGCACCACGGTTTCGTCGTTGTAGCCGGTGATAATCTGCAGGCGTCCCTTCAGTTTGCCGGCATCCTTGAGCAGCGACGACTGCGCGTATCCCTCGGGATTGCTCTGTGGGGTGCCCATATAGCGCTCGCCATACATCACCTCGTACCATTTCCAGTCTATCACAGGTCCGCCAGCCACACCTACCTTGAACACCTCGGGGTGGCGCACCATCATGGTGATGGTCATGAAACCACCGAAACTCCAGCCGTGCACACCTATCCGCGAACTGTCGACGAAGGGCAGCGACAGCAGGTACTTCACACCGCACATCTGGTCCTCGGTCTCTACGGTGCCCAACTGGTGCCAGGTGGCTTGCTCAAAGGCAAGACCGCGGTTCTCGCTGCCTCGGTTGTCGAGCACGAACACCACATAGCCCTTCTGTGCCATGTAGGTCTCCCAACTCCTGCTGCCCCAGTGCCACGAGGCATCCACATTGTGGGCATGCGGACCACCATAGACGTACACTACGGCGGGGTAGCGCTTGGAGGGGTCGAAATGGGTGGGTTTCACCATACGGTAATACAGGTCGGTCACACCGTCGGCTGCCTTAACCGTGCCACTGCTATATTCCGGCACGGCATACCCTTTCCACGGGTTGGGCGCGGTGAGCAGGTTCTTGGATACAGGGCGCTTGTCTACGGCTATGAGGTTGACGCAGCGGGGCACGTCGGGAGCGGAATAGACATCGCGCAGATACTTGCCGCCCCTGCTCAGCGTGCCATGGTGACAGCCTATGCCGTTGTCTAAGGGATAGCGGTTGGCATTGCTCACAAATACCTCGTAGTGGTTGCTCTGGCGTGGGTCGCGCTCGTTGCTGAGTATCACCACACTCTTGCTCGTGGGGTTGAAGCCCAGCAGTTCCTGCACCACCCACTCGCCCTTGGTCAACTGCTTCAGTATCTTGCCACGGGTGTCCATCAGGTACAGGTGGTTCCAACCGTCGCGCTGACTCTGAAGGATGAACTTGGTGGCGTCCCAGGGCAGGAAGACGATGGGGTGGAGGGGCTCCACGTACTTCTCGCTCGTCTCACGGTATATCTCTGAGCGGCGGGCACCGGTCACGGCATCGTAACTCACCAGGCGACAGTCGTTCTGCGCGCGGTTCAGTTCCTGCATGTATATGGTGCTGCCGTCAGGGCTCCATGCTATGTTGGTGAAATAGCGGTCGGTGGGGTCGCCGGCATCCAGATAGATGGTCTTGCCGGTCTGCAGGTCATACACTCCCACCGTCACCTTGTGCGATGTTTCGCCCGCCATGGGGTACTTGTTGGGCTGGTGGGTGGCTATGCGGTGGTATATGTCTACCTGCGGATAGTCGGTCACCATGCTCTGGTCCATACGGTAGAATGCCAAGCGCTGTCCGTCGGGACTCCAGTAGGTGCCCTTGTCTATGCCCCACTCGTTGCGGTGCACACTCTTGCCGTATACCAACTCACGGCTGCCGTCGGTGGTCAACTGCCGCAGGTGACCCTCACCGTCGGTCACGTATAGGTTGTCGCCGCTCACGAAGGCTACGGCACGCGACTGAGCATTCCAGTCCTCGTCGCTCTCTGCATGTCCGTCTATGCGTGTGCTCTGACGCCATACGCAGCGTTTCGACTGCCAGTCGATGAGCATACGCTCGTAGCCGTTGTTCAGCAGCACCAGCGTGCTGTCGGGGTAGGGAAACTCGGCGTAGTAGAGATGGCGCACCAGGGTGCTGTCGGACAACCCTGCCCAGCGGTTCACGTCCGTCACGGTGAACAGCGGTTCACCCTCTGCACCGCTCGCAGCATCTATCAGCGAACAGTGGTCCAGGTCCTGACGCACCATCCTGTCGCCCCACCACTCGGTATACATGTTGCGGGGTATCATATTACGGTAGTTGGTGCCGCCGTAGTTCAGGTCTTCCAGTGTGAATTCTTTTTCTTGTGACATAACGGATGTCATTGGGGCAAGGGCAAGAAGGATGAGCACTGCCCACTGTATGTGACGTTTATGCTTCATGGTCGTCGTGATCGTTGTTGTTCTGACGCTTGTCGCGGAAACTGCCAAACTTGCGCGCACGCTCCGACTGACGCTCAGCACGACTGCCACGTCCGCCGAAGTCCTTGCCGCCACGACCGCCGAAGTCCTTGCCGCCGCGTCCGCCAAAATCCTTGCCGCCACGACCGCCAAAATCCTTGCCGCCGCGTCCGCCAAAATCCTTGCCGCCACGACCGCCGAAGTCCTTGCCGCCGCGTCCGCCAAAATCGCGCTCACCCTTGCGTGAACCGATTCCACGGCTCTGACGCTGGCGTTCGCGCTCGCGCTCTTCCTCATGTTGGAAGGAGTGGAACTGGAACCCGCGAATGTCAGCCTCGGTGTTCTCGGCTTCCTCCTCCAGTCGGCGTTTAAACTCGCGGTTCTTCTTGAAGCGGTGCTTCTCAGACATAACCTTGCGCTCCTCATCGGTGCGCACTACGCCGCCATCGCTCTGAAACTCCTTTATCTT
>CAMHPC010000115.1 GCA_946186945.1 uncultured Prevotella sp. | reverse complement strand
TGCTGTCCTCTGATAAGTCGAATCATTGACTTGATGCTAACGCTTTCAGGACTGCTTTGTGCAACCGACGTTATCACCTCGTCATGGTTTGGGGTTACTTCATTAAGGTTATCACATTTTGCGATAACCTCAGGTTCAACTTTTTCAGCAGCTATCTTCTTTGCCATATTGCTCTTAACAAATAATGTCTTTTGTTGGCTACAAAATTACAAAAAATATCTTGTATAACCTTTGGTTATATCGAAGAATTGCCTTTCGATGGCTTACTTTTATGATTTTTGTGCAAATGACGTGTTTGTAAGCCTGCTTTTGTGTTCAAAATGGGATGTTAATACAATTCTCATTAGAGTTTTGAGTAGAAAACCATTGTTGCATCTTTCGAGAGAAAGAACAAAAACACTACCTTACACGCTTTTCGAGTATGATAACTTCTGCAATTTCATACTCAAATTTAAACTCTAGTTAAAAAAGACTACTTACATATTTATTTCTTCGCTCAATCTTGTAACAGCGCATAACTGACAATATCACTCGACCGGTACCGCTGTAGCACTCTTGCGGTACCATGTGTAGCGGTTGAGTGGTACCGCTCGTAGCGGTGGCATGGTACCAGCAGCAAAAAATGTTGTGAGCGCGGTTAAAAGATGCTTCCGCAGCGCGGATGCGGATATGTCCTTCAACGTGGTTACGAGAGCACCTGACTTAGCGTTTAGAGTTTCTTCCGGTTCTCCCTCATGGACTCTCCTTCAAGCCGTATCAAATGGGATGAGTGCTGGATACGGTCGAGGATGGCATCGGCCACTGTGGTCTGTCCGATATAATCATACCACTTGTCATACGGCAGCTGCTAGGTGATGATGACCGATTTGTATCTGTCATCCAGCAGGGTAAGCAGTGCCAGGCGTGTTGACTCGTCGATGGGATGCAGTGCGAAGTCGTCGAAAATAAGCAAGTCGTACTTGTTGAGTTTCTCGAAAAACTCCTCGGTAATGCCCTGTGTGTTGGCACTCTTGAGTTTGTGTACGAAGTGGTTCATGCTCAAGTAGAGCACCTTCAGGCCGAGCCTGCATGCCTGATAGCCAATGGCGTTGGTAAGGTATGTCTTTCCGCAGCCTGTCTTGGCTATTATCAGCAGGTTCTCTCCGCGTCTGATGAAGCCGCAGTCGGCAATGGCCTGCAGCGTCTCTTTGGTGAGATTCCTGGCTGGGCCGCACTTGACATCCTCAATGAGCGGCTTGCAGGCGAGCTTGGCTCCCTTCACCAGCCTGGCAGTCCTCTTGTCGTCACGGTGTCTTGTTTCCGTCTCAACCAGTTTCGTAAGCACGGTCTCCAGGCTTGGACGCATCTGTACGGGCAAGGCCAGCAGGTCGCCTGCTGCTTCCGCCATACCGTACTGCTTCAGTTTCTCAAACTGGAGCACAATGAGGTTACCGTCCATCATCCACCTCCTTTCCTGCCAAAGGGATGGACTTGTAGGCTGCCGCGCCTCTCACATCGTCATTATGCGGTGTGCGTGAGATGACCTCTCCACCGTCAGCCTCGATGTCCTTGTTGTTCCTGAGCATGTTGGACAGAGCCTTGTAGCCGGCCTGCCCCGACTCTTCACGCAGGATGGCACACGCATGGTCAAGACGTGAATAGCCGTATTTCCTGCCCAGGGCGAGGATTCCGTTGCACGTTCGTACAGGGGTTGTGCTGCGCTACACCCCTGCCTGTGCTATGACGTCCCTACAGGACTTGTTGACGCAGTGCGACCTTGTACGCGCTTCGGAAAAGAAACTCTCCGAGTGCAAACTGGGGAGTACTATAGACTGTACTATCAGAGACATATGGAATGATAATGATGATGTGTTATGAGATGAAGTAATCGTATTTATATCATTTGTACATCACATTGCCGACAATGGCGGCAGCAGACTCTAAAAAGGCCACATCGTCGGTATCGAAGTCGGCGGGCTTGGTGCTATCTATATCGAGCACCGCACGCACTTGTCCATCGCCGTCGAAGAGCGGCACTACGACCTCTGACTGGCTCAATGAACTGCAGGCGATGTGTCCGGGGAACTGGTGCACATCATCTACCACCAATGTGCGCCGTTCCTTCCACGCCGTGCCGCACACACCTTTGCCGAACGGTATGTGCATGCAAGCCACCGCCCCTTGGAAGGGACCGAGCAGGAGTTCATCACTCTGCACCACATAGAACCCCACCCAGAAATAGCCAGTAGTCTCCTTGATAAGTGCCGCGGCATTTGCCAGTACACCCATCTCGTGATGCTCATCCTGCAAAAGAGCCGTCAACTGCTTCAATGCCAACGAGTATTGTTCTTTCATCATGTTTTGGTTTTATATTTCTGCAAAAGTACAATAATTATTTCGTTTTTTACGTCATCATTATTATTTTTTGCTTTTGCCCTTGCAGGGCGCTCTGTGGGTGGGTGCATGCCTTTTACCCAGGGCGGTGCCCTGGGCTTGGGGCTCCATGCCCTTGCAGGGCGAGGAGGTGGGTACATGCCTTTTATCCAGGGGCGGTGCCCTGGGCTTGGGGCTCGTTGGGTTTTCAGCCCGTTTATAGGGTGCTCTTGCTCGGTTATGGGGCGGGGGCACACGCTCCGGGGGTGCTCGCATACGCTCGTACCCTCGGTTATGGGGCGGTGACGCCTTCGGCGTCGTGACTGGCATGCCGCAAGCATGTTGGGACTTCTTTGTTAAGGGATTTCACAATAACGGATATTATTTGTTATGGATTGAAATACTTTTTGTACTTTTGCAGGTCAAATAAGAACAATTGAGATTGAAGAAGAATAAAGGACTGTTTGCCCTTTCACCGCTGATGGTGTTTGTGGCACTGTATCTGGTGAGCAGCATAGTGGCGGGCGACTTCTACAAGGTGCCTATCACGGTGGCGTTTATGCTGTCGAGTGTGTATGCTGTGGTGGTGAGTGGCGGTCTGCCCCTGGGGAGACGAATACAGACATATAGCAAGGGTGCGAGTGGTGAGAACATGATGCTAATGCTATGGATATTCGTGCTGGCAGGTGCCTTTGCCCACAGTGCGAAGGTGATGGGGAGCGTGGACGCCACGGTGAACCTGACTCTGAGCATCATCCCCGAGAGCATGCTGCTGCCAGGGCTGTTTCTCGCTGCCTGCTTCATATCGCTGAGCATAGGCACGAGTGTGGGCACAATAGTGGCTCTGACACCCATTGCCGCCGGCATAGCCACGGTGACGGGCGAGAGCATGGCGGAGATAGTGGGACTGATAGTGGGCGGCTCTTTTTTCGGCGACAACCTATCGTTTATCAGCGACACAACGGTGGTGGCGACTCGCACTCAGGGATGTAAGATGAGCGACAAGTTCAGGGTGAACATGTACACGGCGGTGCCCTCGGCGGTGATAGTGATGCTGATATACATATTGGTGTATGGCAGTGTGGACTATAAGGGTGAGCCGGGCCCTGTGGAGTGGCAGAAGGTGTTGCCGTACCTGATAGTGCTGGGATGTGCCGTGACAGGCATGAACGTGATGGCGGTGCTAACCATTGGCATAGCCATGACGGGGCTGATAGGCGTGATAGACGGTTCGTATGATTTCTATGGATGGATGGGCAGCATGGGTGAGGGCATCACCGGCATGGGCGAACTGATTATCATCACTATGATGGCTGGCGGACTGCTGGAGATAGTGCGTGCCAATGGTGGCATAGACTATATCATAGAGCGTGTGACGCGACATGTGCATGGCAAGCGAGGTGCGGAGATGTGTGCCGCATCGCTGGTGGGACTGGTAAACCTGTGTACTGCCAACAATACGGTATCGATACTGACCGTGGGCGACATTAGCAAGCAGATAGGCGACCGCTACGGTGTGGACTCGCGCAAGATGGCGAGCATACTCGACATCTGTTCGTGTGCCGTGCAGGGGCTGTTACCCTACGGGGCTCAGGTGCTGATGGCGGCGGGATTGGCAGAGATAAATCCTGTGGAGATAGTGCCTTATCTGTATTATCCCATGATGATAGGTGTGGCTGCGATACTGAGTATCTTCTTCCGATATCCCAGGCGTTATTCCTAAGTGCATACCGTGTATATTTATGCAGGTATCATTGTGAAGCAGTGTATAATATCTGCTAACGAGAAAAAAAGTCCAGAAAAATTTGGATATCTCACTGGAACGTCTTACCTTTGCACTCGCTTTTTAGGAAAAGCACCAATATGGTGCCCGTAGTTCAGTTGGTTAGAGCGTCAGATTGTGGTTCTGAATGTCGTGGGTTCGAGTCCCACCGGGCACCCTTCTTTAAATCCCTTGCAAACTCGTGTTTGCAAGGGATTTCTGTATTTTAGGCTTTTGAAAACGTATTAGCCGGTTATGCAGCCCCCAAAAAATATAAAATTGAGATATCTCAGAGTATCATATTTCTCACAGTAGCAGAGACATTAGCCATAGCCACCACGGGGAGCATGGCTTGTGCGAGAGGCAGATGTGGCGGGTTGATGCACTCCACGCGAGAGAAGCCTGCTTGCAGCAGTTGTTGCCTGTCTGCCACTTGTCCTGCCACGAGAGCCACGGGCACTCCCGTCGCCTTTGCTTTTTTTAGTATGCCCCATGGCAGTTTACCCATAAGCGTCTGCCGGTCGGCAGTCCCCTCGCCGGTGATGACAAGAGAAGCATCGGAAAGAAGCGCATCAAATTGAGCGTAGTCGAGCAGGAGGTCTATCCCTGACCGGCACTCGGCATTCATGTATTGCAGGAAGGCATAGCCCAGTCCGCCGGCAGCCCCAGCCCCTTTCTCATACTGACGGTCGTAGCCGAAATAGCGAGCCGACGTCGCAGCGAACCTCACTGCCCGCTCCTCGATACGCTCCACGATTACAGGCGACGCCCCCTTCTGCGGAGCGAACACGCGAGCCGCGCCGCAAGGTCCGCACAATGGGTTGGACACATCGGTGGCTATAGTGAAGTGCACACCATCGAGAGCCCTGATATCGCGCCATGTGCCATGTGGAGCGAAAGCCTTGTGTATGGCACGTAGCATGCCCAAGCCACAGTCGCTCGTGGCGCTGCCTCCCAGTCCCACTATAATGCGTCGGCATCCACGTCTGACGGCATCCACCACAAGCATGCCGGTGCCGAAACTGGTGGCGGCAAGCGCATTTCTCTCCTCGGGAGCGAGCAGAGTGAGGCCACTGGCGCGTGCTATCTCTATCACCGCAGTATCATCATGTATGAGATACTGCGCCTTGATGGGATGCGCCATGGGGTCCATGGCATCCACCTCAATCATTTGTCCGCCGACAGCAGTCTGAAAAGCCTCGAGCCATCCCTCTCCTCCATCGCTCACAGGTACAGACGCGACCTGCGCCTGTGGTGCTGCCGCGAGCACCCCTTGGGCAGCCGCCTTGTTGGCCTGAACCGAGGAGATGCAACCCTTGAAGGAATCAATGGCTATGACAACCTTCATCATACCACATTGACAGGAGCACCAGCGATGAAAGCAGCCACATTGTCGATTGCCACCTGTTGCAGACGTATGCGAGCCTCCTTGGTGGCCCATGCCACGTGCGGAGTGAAGAAGGCATTGGGCTGAGAGAGCAGCGGGTTGGATCGTGACGGCGGTTCCTCGGTGAGCACATCGGCACAGAAGGCCTTCAGCAATCCTTGGGAGAGGGCGTCGGCTACCGCCTGGTCGTCGATGAGCGGTCCGCGTCCGGTATTGATGAGAACAGCCGTAGGTTTCATGAGCCGTAAGGAACTCTCGTTGATGAAATGATGGGTGTCGGGCGTGAGCGGACAGTGCAGACTCACCACATCTGAAGTGCGCAGCATCTCATCCTTGGTCATCTTTGTGACGTATGGCGGCAACTGTTCCGCCTCTTTGCTGGTGAGAGCAGCCACCTGCATGCCCAGAGCATGCGCTATGGCAGCCACCTTGCTTCCGATATTGCCCATGCCCACTATGCCGAAGCACTTGCCTGCGAGTTCGGTGAGGTCAGTATCCCAATAGCAGAAATCGGGATTGTCCGACCATCTGCCCTGGCGTATCTGTATGGAGTAGTGTTCGGTACGGTTGGTGACCGTGAGCAAGTGTGCGAACACCATCTGCGCCACACTCATGGTACTATATGCCGGCACATTTGTCACGATGATACCCCTCTCGCGAGCCGCCTCCACATCCACCACATTGTATCCCGTGGCAAGCACACCGATATATCGGAGATGAGGCAGGTGCGAGATAGTATGGCGGTTGAGCACCACCTTGTTGGTAAGTACCACCTCGGCGTCGAGTGCCCTTTGCACAGTCTCCTGTGGTGCGGTACGTGGGTAGACGGAGAGTTGTCCCATTGCCTCAAGGGGTTGCCAGGAGAGGTCGCCTGGGTTGGCAGGAAAGCCATCGAGCACAACAATTTTCATAATTACAGACAGGTTTAAGGTTATTAATAGAGAGTCAATTTATTTTACGGCTGTATATCTTTGCCACGATAGCACCGCTGATATTGTGCCATACGCTGAACACAGCACCAGGTATAGTGGCGAGCGGATAGAGAGCGAAATGCACCACAGCGAGCGAAGACGCCAGTCCGGAATTTTGCATGCCCACCTCAATGCTCAGAGCCACACATTTCCGCCGTGAGAGTCCCACCACCTTGCCTACGAAGTAACCGATGACGAGTCCGAGCACATTGTGAGTTATGACGACGAGGATGACGAGCAGTCCGGCAGCCATCAGTTTATCCGCCGTGTGCGACACGACTATGCCAACCACAAAGGCTATGGCGAGAGAAGAGAATGCCGGCAGGTATGGCACCACTGAATGAGTGAGTCGGGGCAGGAACTGCTGGCATATCAGTCCGGCTATGATAGGAGCAATGACCACATAGACGATGCTGAGGAGCATGCCCACAGTATCCACCTCTACTATAGTGCCGGCGATGAGCCACACCAGGAATGGTGTGAGCAGTGGTGCCAGCAGAGTGGAAGTGGCAGTCATGCCCACAGAGAGAGCCAGATCGCCTTTTGCCAGATAGGTGATGACATTGGAAGCCGTGCCACCCGGGCAGCATCCCACGAGTATGACACCTATTACCAGTTCGTCGGGCAGGGAAAAGACCTGGCAGAGCAGCCACGCCAGTGAGGGCATGACGAGGAACTGAGTCAGACTGCCAATGAGAATATCCTTAGGGCGACTAAGAACGACTTTTAGGTCGGAGGGAGCGAGAGTCAGTCCCATGCCAAACATTATCAGTCCGAGCAAAGGATTGATATTCTTAGTCTCAATCCATGCAAACGAGTCAGGCAACAAGAACGAGACCACAGCCACCAGCAGCACTAATACTCCCATCCAGCGAGCAATAAAATCACATATTTTCTTCATCATGAATAAGTTATAATATTTTAAGGTCAACAGTTACAATTTAAACCAGCGCCACAGGCAGCGTGGTATTCTGCGCCACAGAGCCGTTAGGATGCGATACCTCCAGTCGATGACGCGAACGTGACGGTGATGGTACACTGAGCGTACGATCTGTCGTGCCACCTTGTCGGGAGCCATAAGCATAGGGTAGCGGAAGGAACCTTTCAGCAAGTCGGTATCTACGAACCCCGGTCGGATGTCGGTGAACCGTATCTTGAGTCGCCTTTGCATGGCCTGCTGTTCGAGTGCCTGCAGATAGTTGTTTTGCATGGCTTTAGTAGCGGAATAGGCAGGGGCTGGTCCCAGTCCTTTGGTGCCCGCGATAGAAGTTATGGCAGCGATATGTCCCTCCGAGCCGTTATCGGCGAAGAAGCGGAACGCCTCGCCTACCATCCGTGTAAATCCCACCCCATTGGTCATAACGGTGGCTACTTCTACATCCTCCGTGAGCAGACGGTTTTGTTTTCCTATGCCCGATGCATAGAAGAAGAGGTCCATGCCCCCTATCCTATCTATGAGGGCATGCAGGCGCACCGTAGCGTCCTCGCGAGTGACATCTATGCACTCAGTGGCTGCAGCACCGATATCTTGCAACAGGTCAGATCTTCTGGCAGCCGCGCCCACAGTCCATCCGTCGGCAGCGAGGAGTTTTGCCACCTCGCGTCCGATGCCCGATGAAGCCCCAACTACAATAGCCTTTTTCATATAGATAAGTTTTTGTGATAATAATCAGCGATAGCCTTTGCCACTGTGAACGCCGTAGTCCATGCCGCCTGTAGGTTGAAGCCACCTGTTATGCCATCGATATCCAGCACCTCGCCGGCGAAGAAGAGACGAGGATGTGTCTTACTCTCCAGCGTAGACATATTGACCGCATTGAGAGACACGCCCCCACAGGTGACGAACTCGTCCTTGAACGGGGCCCTACCAGAGATGAGGTGGAGGTCATTGATCAGAGTGCTGACCAGTCGGTTCTTCTGTCTCTGGTTCAGGCTGAGCCATGGAGCATCAGCACACTGAGCGAGCGACTTACGCACCAGGTACTGCCATAACGCCGTGGTGAGCAGAGGTGTGGGCGAAGTCGTGGATATGAGTTTGCG
>CAMHPC010000114.1 GCA_946186945.1 uncultured Prevotella sp. | reverse complement strand
TGGCTGCCTTCACTGTGTTGCAGTATGTCAATCTTCTCAATCATAAGCCCATCGGGCAAGTTAAGTATGCATTATTTAATTCAACCAACAGGTAGGCTTTAGGTTCTGGGAGGCGAGCACCGCAGATGGTGCTCGCCTCTTTTAGCATGCCAAGCGGCAAAACCGCCTGGAACGATGGCAGGGCGTGCTCACGGTGGCAGAAGGAGCCACCGTTCACGTCAGTTTTGCTGACGTGCCCCAAGGGCTAAAATGCCACTCATCAAAAAAATGCCCGCCGTTTTTTGCTATTATCCTCACTCTTTCGTATATTTGCTTGCGTAAATTAAGTACTAACTAAACATTGGAATAGATTTATCATGAAAAGAGGTATTTCACTATTGGGCATGGCATTGTTGTCTGTGCTGTTGCTGTGGGCGCGTGTGCCCGACTACCCTGACTTCAGAGATGCCAAGGGCTTCTACTATAGATTCTACAGGGATGATATGAACGGCAATTTGATAGAGGGACACGATGGCGAGGTGGTGTTCTGGGGGCTCTTCGAGAGGGACTATCCTGAGGAGTTGCAAAAACTGAAGAAACTGGTAGTGCCTGCCACGGCGAAGTCGGTGAGGGATGTAGGAAGCGACCAACCTGACCCCAGGACATACCGCGTGACTCGCATCGGAGAACACGCCTTCCAAGGAATGACTGAACTGGAGGAGATAGTGCTGCCCGAGGGAATAAAATCCGTAGACCCTTTCTCCATGAGCGGCATTCCCGCCAAGCGCATCAACATACCGTCCACGTTGATCACTTTCTATCCGCAAAACCTGCATGGATATGATGGGAAGTGGGAGGCGGTGACCGTGGCAGCCAAGCACCCACGACTCTCTGCTGCATCGGGCATACTCTATAGCAAGAAGAAGGACACACTGTGGGTGATGCCGCAGGCTCGACAGGGCTCTGTGATAGTGCCTGCCACAGTGAAGGTGATAGCTGAAGAGGCCTTCGCTGATGCCAAGAAGGTGACTCAGGTGCAGTTGCCCGCCGGACTGAAGAAAATGGGCAGAAAAGCGTTTGGCGGCAGTACGGTGACTAAGGTCAATATTCCCGGTGGTGTGAAAGATGTACCCGAGAAAGCTTTCGCATTCTGTCAGAGCCTCTCGCAGGTGACGCTCGCCAATGGACCGACTTCTATAGGTGATGAGGCGTTCATGTACTGCACTGCCCTGAAAAGCATCAAACTGCCGGCTACAGTGAAGAAAATAGGCAAGGAGGCATTCTACGGATGCAGAAATGTAAGGGACTTCTACTGTGATGCGAAGGTGCCGCCCGCTGCCGATATCGATGCCTTCAGGGATGTGAAGAACTGCAAACTACATGTGCCTGCAGGCAGCGAGGAAGCCTATAAGAAGGCTCCACGCTGGCAGGAATTCTTCAAATAGATGATTGTTGACGCCAATCAGACTTGAGGAGGCATTTGCAATAGTGATATCACTTGGTCGTGGTAAGTGGTCAGTTGCTGCATATAGCTATCTATGGCAGTATCCTTGTTTCTGTCCTTGCTCATTCCGCCTATAGTGCGACAGGCGGAATAGGTGAGGACGGCAGTGGCAAGGGCAGACACCCATTGCACGGCTTTGCTGCCATCGAGCATATATGACACAGCCCATCCGGCACCAGCACCCACCAATGGTAAAGCAATGTCTAAGTATATAGGCCATTGATTCGTTTCGGGCAGGTCTGTGAAGGTCATGCTGTGACAGAGCACCTTTTCTATATCGCTGCCCAACTGTGGTTGTTCTTTGCGCAGGTTGAGAAGCCATCTGCCACATACCTCGTAGTCTGAAAACCATGCACTGGATGCCTCTGACAGTACCAGACGAGCGACACCTCCAGTGAGTGGACGATCCTTGCTATAGGTTAACAACTTGCCTTTCACTGTTTTGGAGAAGGCATTCCACAATTTCTCAAACTTTTCTATGTCCTGGGTCTGCATATTCATATTAGGTTTTAAGTATGTTGTTTTTTAATATTTGGAGGTTGTCCTGACGTTGCTTCAGGTTGGCTTGGTCTATACGCAGTTTCTCAATCTGTGCGTTTACCTTCTTCATGCGATAGAATAAGTCATCTTCATATTTCTTCACCTCCTGCCAGTATTGTTTATGGTATTTCTCTATCTCATTCTCCAGTTCTCCAACTGCCACCGTTACATAGTTGTCGAATTGAGTCTCAATAGTTCTTGAAACTTGCAAAAAATAATTATTGAGTGGCTGGTTCACCTTCTTAAGTGTTTCGTTTTTTACCTTTTCTGCACTGGGAGAAAAAAAACCACCGCCCATAAATCCTATAATGCCACCTATTATCGTACCAACTACCGGCAGTACTGATGTGCCCAGTACGGCACCCGCTACGGCACCTCCATAAAAAGCAATGTCTTCCTTTGCAGCCTCTGTCTTGAGATATTTCTCCGTACTGAAACCTGTTACATGGTTAGGCCGAGGCAGGGTTAGTGCTTTCTTATTCCCGATATACTTGAGATTGAAGCGAAGCAACTGTAAATTTTCAAATTCATGCTCAAACTCATTTTGAAAATTCCGCATCTCGTTCCTGGCAAATGCCATCAAGTCGGCATAACTTTTGCTTGCTTTTTTTGATAATATTTCAGACTCTTGAATGCAATCTGTCCGCATACTGTCTTTTACATAGTCCCTAATCTTAGACGGAATTTTTTGATCTTGTATCTTTATCAATATGTTCTGTTTGCTTTTCTCTGACATGTTGTATAGGTCTGACCTGAGTTTCTTGCTAATGTCGCCTGCTTTTTTCTCAAATCTTTTCCTGTGTTTTTGCTTCTGTTTGGTTATGAATTCGTTGAAATCGGCATGCTTGGCTTTTTCCAGTTCTTCCTTTTCTATAAGAATGTCCAGTTCCTCTTCTTCCAATTGTTTGGTCAGTATGCCGTACATTTCGGATGTGAGATGTAGAAGTCTCCTTGCCTGGGTGCGCAGGCGCAGTTGTGCAGTGTGCTGCAGTAAATGATCTTCACTCTTCAATGTGGCCTTCAGCAGGTTGGCATTTGATTTCTCTAATGTGCCGTGTAAGAAAGTATTCAATACTTCTATCGAGGTGTAGTAAACCACTAATGGTGCTTTATCACCGTACTCGTGTTCTACTCGTTTCTGAATGTACGTTTTCTGACGTTCACGTTCACGTTCACGGACCAAATCCAGTTTTGTCACTACTACTACACTCGTGCTGATACTGTCTGCAAGATACTGTTGGGCAAATGTGGTCATGCTCTTGGGCAGTGGCTTGATGGCATCGGTCACCAGTATCGACATGTCGGAATACTCGTTGATGGCCCTTCTCGTCACATCTTCATGCCACAGATCTATGGCATTGGTGCCGGGTGTGTCAATTATCCTGTAGCCTTTTTGCAAAGTGGGGGAAGGTAAACCCACATATACGCATCGTAATCGCTTGCCTTCCTTGGGATTGGTGGTCAGGTCTATGAGGTCTAAGCGTAATGTGTATAATACCAGGTATTTCTTCGTAGTAGTGTAGCCATCCTCATACTCAATTCGTATCTGGTATTTGGGGGAATATTCCAGTATGGTAATTGCTACGGTGGTGCCCTGCAAAACGTTGGCTTCAAGTAGGTCCAGACGGAGCAGGGCGTTTATGAACGTAGATTTGCCAGAGGAGAATTCGCCCACCACGCTTATGTTCAGGCAGCGGTCTTTTTGCTTCTCTTTAATGCGGTTCAATGCCTCGACGAGGGGCTTACGCTCCTCGTCGGTCCATTGGTACTTCTGCATCAGTTGCTCAGTGAACTTCATGTGGCCGTCTATCTGTGCCACACCGTTGAAGTTCTCCCAACTGAAATAGTCTTTCTCTGAAATCATCCTAATGTAGGTTTTTGTCTGCCATGAGTTCGAATGTCAGTTTGCTCAGATCGCCTGTCATCTGTTGCAGACGCTGCTCGCAGTTGTCTATCACTGTCATGCGGCTATCTATACGCTCCTGGCCTTCCTTCATCTCTTTCACTGTGGACTGTATTTGTTCTTCCACATTGGCAATTTCTATGTCAACTGCGGTGCCCACCTGCGATACTAAGTCGTTCATCTTTTCTATTATGCCGTTTGCCAAGGTGTCAGACGATTCTGCTCTGGTGTTTGCCAACTGGTCACTGATCTGTGTTATAAGTGATTCCTTCACGTTTTTTTCTGTTTTGCCGGCTTGCATGAAGTGCCCGAAAATACCTGTACCTACCAGTAGCATGATTAGAGTGACGGGGTTGGCAATGCCAAGTAATCCGAGAAGCATGGCACCGCCGATATTGAAGGCTATAGTCTGTGCCAGTTCCTTGCTCAGACCGCTGATACTGCCAGAGTAGGCTGCACCGGCACCGCCTATAAGCATACCGCCTATAGCACCTGCTACACGTTCCCAAACGGGTATCTCTTTGCCCTCAGGTACACCTTGACCAGTGATAGAGTAATGCACCTCGTCTATGCTTTTGTACAAGTCGTCGAGTTCATATTTCATGTTGTCCAAGATGCTTTCGGCACGGTCTTTCACTAAGGGCTCCAACACTTCTGTGCGCCATGTGGTCATTTCTTCCTCCATACAACTTTGCACATACGCTATCACCTCCTCAGAGTAGGTCGTCAGTTTGCTTTTTGAGGGTATGGCACCTATCTGGGTCTTGGGATGGTATTCTTGCACCCATGCTGGTATTTTGTCTATTATGCTGAGAGCATTCTGATCGGCAGCACGTTTGAACTCAAAGCGTGAGCGTTCTATTCTCAGTCGCATGTCGCTAAGTATCTGCTCTTTCTTCAGCCTCAGTGCTTCAAGTTGAGGCTTGGCTTTTTCGTAGCGCTCCTCCAGTTCGTTGAGAGAAGTTTCAAGCATAGCACGCTGTGTGGGTATGATCTTAAAGAGAGCCTCGTCGTTGAGTATGTGGTTCAGTTCCTGTGCCGGCTGAGCCAGTTTCACGCGTCCTTTCTCCTTGGTGAGGAAGTTCATTAGCACACGCTCCAATTCCTTCACACCAGATTGTTCATACTTATTATCATCTTTTTCTATCTTGGCATCTAACCCGTTGAGCGATGATACGAAATGTATTTTCTGAGTGGTGTATTTACTCAGCAGACGTGCATAGCGGTCGAAACCAGCGCGCTCTCGTTCGCGTATGGCATCCCAGCGGTTCACTACAAAGAAAGGCTCATTGAAACCAGCAGGTACAAGTATCTGTTCTATGAAGCGCATTTCGTCTTGTGAGCAGATTTTTGTGGCATCCATAAGCATGATAATGGCATCTGCCTTACTCAGATAATCCATTGTCACTTTTGTTCTACTCTCAGCCTCGTTCAGCCCAGGGGAGTCTATTATTTCTACACCGTTCTTCAATAAATCCAGCGGATAGAAGAGTTCCACGTGGTCATAAGGGCTCTCCTGCAACGCCTGTTCCATATCGCAATCTATTGGTATCACCACGTAGTCTTCTATTTCGTTGTAGGCTATCGGCAGCGGGGGGATATTGGTGAGATGGTGTTGCAACATGTGACTGTGTGCTTTGCGTGGTATGCGAGCCAGTACGCGTTGGCGCATGTTTTCGTGTTCGGCCTTCACTCCCTCGCGTGATTTGGCATCCATGCTTGATACCCGTTTGCAGGCTTCAGAATCGTCAAAAGGTATGAGAAAGTCGGGCAGGGGATTGCGGAAATGCAATACGGCTCCTTTTTCTTCGCCATATTTCACTTCGTTTATCACGGCTGTGCATGGGGTGGCGAAGGCAGGAAGCACTTCCTCGCCCAACAGTGAGTTGATGAAGGTGGACTTACCGTTCTTGAATGTGCCTATCACTTGTATTTTAAAGGTGTCACTGTTTACCTTCTCGCCCATTAGGCGCAGATTGTCGCTGAAGTTGGTCATATTCAGATCTTTTATGACCGTGGATGACTGTGTGAGAATGGTGGCAAGGCGTTCTCTCTTCTCCTTAAACCACGCATATAGTTCAAAATCGTTCATAGAGGTTTTTGATTTTATAGATTTTTGTTTTCGGTATTTTTTTCGGTTGTTATGACAGCAGGTTGCTTATTACTGCACGACGCTGTGCCAGGAGTTTCCTCGCCTCGCCTGTATCGGATTGTTCGCTCTGTTGTATGATTTGCTTCTGGGTGTCGAGCCATGTCTGTTGTCTCTGACGCGCATCGTCCATGATGTCGTGATAGAGCATGGTTATCTGATTCTCGCTCTCGCGTGTGGCTTCCCCCACCACTAAGGGCACGTCGGCTGCCAGCATGCGTTTCATCTCGTTGCGCTGCTGGTCTATCTTCTTGCGGAAGAAGTCGCTGGTTACTATCGAAGCTCCTGTGCCTACACCCATGGTGGCTATGATGGAGAGTATGCCGAAACCTGTGGCACTGAGCACTATGGCTCCGCCTATGGATAGGGCTGCCGTGGTGAGGCGTGAGCGATTCATACGCTTCTGCAAATCTTCGAAGGTAATCTGGCGGTCGGAGGTGTGAGATGCTATCTCCTGACGGTCCATCCACTGAGGCAGTTTCTCGGTGACAAGGGTGGTCTGGAACTGTTTGCTCATCTCGGCATTCAGCCACCGCACGTCTTCCAGTGCTATGCGCGTGACGATGCTCTCAAGTGCTGTACCCATGTTGGCGAGCTCTTTCTTCAATCGATATGGGTAGTCTTCCTCCCACCAGCGCTGAGGACTCTGGGCATGGGCTGCCTCGTACTGCAACTTCTCTACCAGTTCGCGAGTCAGTTCCTCGGTCTTGTCGTGAAACTTATGGAAACATTCTTCCAGATGCTTGCGCATGTCCAACTGCAGGTGCTCCCAGCCTGTCTTCATCTGGTCCAGGGCTTGCATCTTCTTGTCTATGGCTTTCTTGCGTTCTTCCTCATTGGAGTTGAGCAACTGCTCTTCTTCTGCGAGCATGGACTCGGCTATGGTGAGCACTTCTGTAGTGCGCATCTGCACCCATTCGTCGAGCAACTGCTGACGCTCGGGGTCGTTGCTCCACTGCTCTATCTGGTGGCGCACCACGTCTATGCCGCATATCTCGGCGTATGTGTCGTCGGGCATCTCTACTTCGTAGGGTACATATACGGGTATGTCCATGTTCCAATAGTGCAGTTTCTTCTGACCCCAAGCCACCACATTGCTGCGCTCTTTCAGCGGTATCATGTCCAGACGGTTGAGTACCACCATCATATAGGGCGTCTTGCGAGCCATCACGCGCTGTTCCATAAACGTCTGCTCGGTCATGCTCATGGGGCGGGTGGCATCTATGGTGATGATGATGGCATCGCTGCGCATCAGCATGTTGCCTATCACCTGTGCACGCTGGTCGTCCAGGTCGCCTGCGCCTGGGGTGTCTATCACCTCTATGGCATTGCTGCCCAACCATGGGTGGTCTATGCCTATCATGACCATTCCCTCGGTCTTGGTGCTTTCGGGGTTTTCTTGTGACAGACTATCCCAGATGGTTGGGGTGAACGGCTTGCGCCACACGCATTGGCCTTTTGCATCGGTGCGTGCTGCCACGCGCTTGCCATTGTAGCGCAGACGGGTGAGTACGGTGGTGGTGGGCAGGTCGCCCACGGGCAACAGCTCTTCGCCCAGCAGACGGTTGATGAAGGTGCTCTTGCCACGACTGAACTCGCCTACCACGGTCACTACGAAGGTGTTGCGCTGTGCATCGCGCTGTATCTGTGTGATGCGCTGCGCAAGGTCTGGCATGTCCAACTGCTCCAGTGCCTCCTTGCAGTGCCTGCTCCAGCGGCGTATGCGGTCTGACATCTCCAGTGCGTTGCTGGCATCGGCATCCTTAGGCGCTTTTGCTGTGTTGACATCGGACTTCGGCTCTGCCGACTGCTTACCTGCTATGCTGTCTTGCTTGAAGAAATCTATCTGTGTTATCTTTTTCATCACTCGTCTCCTTTCATGTACTTGTTGTAGAAATTGGGCTCTAAACTGCGGTAGAAGGGTTTCAGACTGGGTTCTGCCAACTGCTGCAGGGCTGCAGCCAGTTCTGTGTCGTTGGCACTGTCATACTGCCCTTCGCTGAGTCCGTCTATCAGCTCATCGTAGCGCTCGAACAGCACTTTGCGGGCTCGCTCGTATTCTTCCTTGTTGAGCATCTTTATGGCTTCATGGCGGAACAGTCCCACGGGTTGAGAGAAGTCTGTCTGCTGGAAGAGGGGGTTGAACATCAGGTCTTCGTATCCCACTATCACTCCCTCCGGCACCTTGACCGTAGCCATGTAGCGAGGGGGATAAACGAGGGTCTGGTCGGTGGCACTGGTCACCTGATACCTCACGAAGGGTATGCGGGCGCACAGGTAACCGTTCATCACGCAGAGTAGGGGGAAACCGGGCACATAACCCATTGCCATGTTGCTGTGGCGGATAAACTCGCTGCGCTTCACATCGAGTATGGTCTGTTGTATGTTGCTTTTCATGATTACACTTTTTATTTGTTAGGATAGCATGATATCATCTGACAGTCGCCGTCTTCCCATGTCTTGAGGAATGTGTCGAGGGGTACCATCTCGCCGCAACCGTTGGGGGT
>CAMHPC010000113.1 GCA_946186945.1 uncultured Prevotella sp. | reverse complement strand
TTACTCGTGTCAAAGTTTGTCACATCAAGGACCTGAAGGTTTTGGCAGCCACTAAACATGTTGGCCATAGTTGTTACATTACTCGTATTCCAATTCTCTAAACCGACAATGCTTGTGAGATTTGAACAACGATCAAACATGCTACTCATATCTGTAACATTACTCGTGTCAAAGTTTGTCACATCAAGAGTCTCAAGTTTTTCGCAACCATTAAACATGTATCGCATATCTGTGACATTACTCGTGTCAAAGTTTGTCACATCAAGGGCCTGAAGTTTTAAGCAAGAATCGAACATGCTGTTCATATTTGCAACATTACTCGTGACAAAGTTGCTCACATCAAGATTGGTCAGATTCTGGCAGTTAGGAAACATGTAACTCATGTTGGTAACACTGCTTGTGTTCAGATATTCAATTCCAGTAATGGAAGTCAGGAAATAGAACTCGCCGAACCACATGTAGCAACTGGTAGGACGCGCATTGGCAAAAGAGCTGTCAAACACCACAGACGTTATCTTGAGCCTATTAGAGTACCATCCTGGGTTACTTGTTCCCGTGTTATCAGTATTGAAATACGTGCCAGAAGGCGTACCATAGTAGAATGTGAGAGTTTTACCATCGCTTGATAGTACAGCATAGCCTTGGGCGGCTCTGACCTGCGCAGCGGTCAGGAACAGCGTGGCCAGCATGAAAATGCGAAATAAGTGGTTAAGTTTTATCATCTTTCAAGTTTGTTTTTGTGGCGGCCAGTCCCTATGCGCACCGTGTTTGCAACTATCTATTACGTATATAAACAGAAAAGACGTGGAACTGATACGTTCTACATCTCTGAATGAAGGTCCTGAGAAAACCACAGCAAAAAGATATAGCGATGCCAGCCCCACGCTTACGCATGGAGAGCGCCACTATGCCATCTTGTTTGCTTAGAAAATTTCTCAGGTTTTCATTCACAAGAATAGACATAACGTCTCTCTATTATTTCCCACAAAAGTCAGATGCCCGCCCACAAGGAACTGGCACCGGCTGCAAAAGTACGAATAAGTAATAAAAATGCAAAGAAAATATACTGTTTTTTTATTCACGGTACAAATTATCCGCGTGCCGTGATAATAAACGAGAGCTTACGATATTCTGACAACTACATGTCATCAAGCGACAGAGAACCTAGGTGGATTGTCATTTTGCGGAGTTCGGGAGTCTGCTCAAGAACCTTATCCACCTTTTCACGAAATTCATTTTCCTTGTATCTAAAGCCCTGCTTCTTCAACTCATATATCCAGGCTTCTTTTCGGATTATGTCAACGACAATCAGATCTATCTCATTTTCGCCTTTCCTGTCCCACCATTTACCGACAATATAGCGTCCTTTCTCTTGAAATTTCTTCATGAAATAACGCTCCATCATCAGCCCGGACACTCCGCTGTAGTCACGCTTGATAATATCGCCAAGTGCTTTCAGAGCCTTATTCTCCACCAGAGCCTGATACTTGTAGAAAAAACGAAACCAGAATATGAGGAAACAGTCGTTAAGCATATATCGTATTCTCTTGCTGTTCTTCTTGGAAAAGACAGGCAACGACTTGGTGATAATCTTGTAATAGTTCTCCAACTTCACCAGATAGGGACCAATGTTGTTGTTCTGTAGTTCATTCTCTATCTCCGAGCGGGTCTTCATGCCACTTGCTATACAGGTGAGAATGGAGAAGTAGGTTATGTAGTCAGTGCCAAATTCTTCAATCAGAATGTTTCTGCCCTCATTTATGAATGGTGAGTTCTCCTCTGTTAGTGCAGAGAGCATCCTAGTACGACTCGTCCTCCCCTTGTCAAGCAGTAGCGTGACATACCAGGGTACACCACCCGTTATACTATACAGGGCCAGAAGGTCTTCGGGTGTATAGTTTGGGTTAAAGTCTGCAAGGATATGTTTCAGCACATCTGTCGTAAACGGTTCTAGTTTCATCTTTTCATCGGCACGTCCGAACAACGGTTCCTCATGGTCTTCGAAAATCTTGGTCATTAGAGTAAAAACAGAACCGCTAATAATCAGATTCAGATGACTGCTACGCTTGTGTAAGTCCCAGTCGCGTTGAATGTCGCTGAAGATAGCAGGATTTATCTTCAGAAAATTCTGAAACTCGTCTATGACCAATGTAAACGGGCGACTTTTTGACAACTGGAGTACGAACCTGAATACTTCAGAGAAAGTGGTTGGCGTTCCAAGGATTGGCGCATCTAACTTCTCGCGAATCTCCCGCATATAGTCTTGACAAAGCAGAGACTCTGTTTTCTTTCCCACAAAGAAATATAAAATAACCTCATCGCCGCATCTTTGCGAGAGTTCTGTCTTGCCTATACGCCTGCGCCCCATCAGCACCGTCATGCGTGCTTCACGCTTGCTTTGCTGGAGCATTTCACTAAGTACCTGCTGCTCGTTTTCTCTATCGTAGAATTTCATAACTAAAAATAGTAATGGTCATTACTGTAATCGTGGTTACTTTTTGCAAAGATACGAATTTTATTCATACGTCCAAACAATAATATATAAAATGCATAAAAACTTTCTTTTTGCATTGTTTTACATTCAAATTTTTGGTCATCTCGCCAAATATTGTTTTCTTTGTACATCTAAAACTGTGATCAATATGAAACGAACAATCTTTTTCCTTCTGACAGTCATGATGACACTCTCTGTGGTGGCGCAGAAAAAGTCTGACGTCAACAAACTGTACAGTTCTTATTTTACATACTCGCGCTATGGACTGGCCTCTGTGAGCTACTCCATCTTTGTGGAGAATGGCACTACGTACCTGCAGCGAAACCTGGGTTTCTCGGGCGCCATCTCGCCTGCTATTTCGCATGACGACGTGCCCGACAATGCCAGATTGGTGAGAATGCCGCTCACGGATGCGCAACTCAACAAAATCAAGCAGATGATAAAGAGCAAGAACCTCGGTGCCCTGTGCCAGGCATGTAAAGCCGAGGAGGCTGCCAACGCTCCGAAAATCAAAAACTTGCTCGTGGAGACTATTGTCACCCCGAGGGGCGACACCTTATATAGGAAGAAGCCAAATAGAATGGGATACCATCAGGATGCCACATGGGGACAGACGATAAACTGGCCTGGTGTGATCACCGGCATCAATGCCGAAGGCACATACTTGGGCACTGGCTCCGGTCTGGAAATCGGCGGCGACCTGCCGCACGAGGCACGCACTGCCTATACGAAGGCCATAGGTGACATACAGGACTATCTCTATCAGTTGGCCAACGACTACAAGAAGAAGCACATCTATGAGGATGAGGTCTACAGGTATATATATGGCGAACGGGGCACTAAACGCCGCCTGTTGCCCAACGGCAAGGAGGAGGTAAAAGGTGGATGGTACCTGGACCTGGGCTACGATGACGAAGGCATCTACCTGAAGGGCGAGAACCCCGAAGGCAAGAAACAGACCATCCACGTGGGTGAGGAGGTGATGCGCCGAGTGGAAAAGATGGTGGAGAAAGGTGAACTGGAAAACCTGAAACCGAGGTCCAGTTACAATGTGGTGCTGGGCAATTGCAACAACTGCGTGGAGCGCAATGTGTTCGTAGGTCTGTCTACCATGGGCAGTGTGGATGTGACGGAGGAGGCCACACGTGGTATAGTGAAACCTTCCAAGGAGGCGAGGAAATTCAAGAAGGCTATGGCTGAGGTGGAGAATATCAACCGCTATCTCTGTTCGCTGCTCTCTATCTTCCCCCAGAAATCCAAGTAACGACGAGCCACGGCCAAATGGTCGTGATGCTTGCGGATATATTCTATGCTCTGGTGCTGCAACCTGCTGATTCTTTCGGGGTGCAGCACCAGTTGTTCTAATCCGTCGTATACCGACTGCTCTTCGGGCTGCACGTTGATGATGGGGCGCAACTGCTCTTCGCCTATCAGTTCGTACTGCTCGGGCTCGCCTCCTCCCACGCAGATTATGCCTTTCGACATGGCGAGGAGCGAGTTCATGGAGGGGGTGTAACTGTACACCTGGTCCAGGAGTACGTCGCTATCATTCATCATGCGTGAATATTCGGCAAAGGGCACCGATTCTGCCACTTGCAGACGTACGACTGACGGGTATTGCCGCTGCAAGCGCTTGGCGGCTGCCAGCATGATGTCGGTGCCTTTGTAGGTGTGGCGCTTGCGGTTGATGCCGATAAATATGCGCAGTGGGTGGGTGGTCAGGTCGCGCTCGCCCTCATGTATGTCTATGCGCTCGGTGGTGCTCAGGTCTATGGGGTAGGGGATGTGGATTGTCTTGTGGGGAAAGACAGGGTGGTAGCATACGTAATACTCGTACAGACCAGCCGCTATGCCGTCGCAGTCGGCGGCCATGTGGCGGTTGAGACGCTCCTTGGCTGTCCCGCACCAGTCTGCCACCTCGCGCAGTGCATCCTCATCCTCACGCAGACGGTCGCCTATGTTGAAATCGCTGTAGCGCAGGGGCTTCTCCTTGCGACAGGTGTCCACCCAGTACCAGTCCATGCCATAGGCTCCGAGGGTCACTATACGGTTGTGACGGCGCAGGAAACGATACACGGGCATGATGCGCTCTGCCTTGAGCTCTAAAAACATGGGGTTGATCAGGTGTACCACATCATAGCCTCGCATCTTGGGCAACAGACTGAGCAGCCGTGCCATATATCTTATTCCGCCCCATTTGCCGGGTTGGCGCTCCAGGTTGATGTCGCGGGGGTAGTTCTTCCAGAAATCGCCGTTGGAGAGTACGGTGGCTTCGTGTCCCAGTCTGCGCAGTGCCGATGCCAGCGTGGCGTGCACATTGCTGTATTCACCTATGAGCAGTATCTTCATCACCTCTTCTTTAGTATCTGGAAGAGCAGACGTCTGCCCATGCTGTTGCTGCTCAATCGTCTGAACCAACTGTACTTGGTGGTGTACCCTTTGTCGGGCAGTGGGAACAGTCCCTCGCTGCGCAACTGCTCTATGCTCTTCTCCAATAGCGAAGGGTCGTGGGTGGAGGTGATGATGATGTACATGTAGTCCATGGTCAACTGATGCACGCGGCGTTGCAATGCCTCGCGATATGCCGTTGGCAGGGTGGCTGCCTTGTGCTGCAGGCGCAGTATCACGGTGTGCATGTCGGTCAGACGGCGCTCTATCCACTCACGGCTGTCATCATGGGTGATGCTCTGCTGGCGTCGGCGGTAGTAGTATGGACTGGCGTCGGCAGATATCAGACGGTCGGCACGGAGGAAGAGAAGTGGGGTAAATTCCTCGTCTTCGTGCAGCAGGGTGCTGAAGCGAAGGTCCATGAGAAGTGACCGGCGAAACAGGTAACCGCAGGCAGATGCTCGCAGGTTGTTATGCAGCAGGTATTCGTGGCCCTCCTGTGGGGCCTGAAATACCACCTCTGCAGTGGGCTCCGCCTCACTGTCGCTGAGGGGAAAGGTGAGGATGTCGGGATGGTCGGTGCGCACCTTGTCTATATACTGGTTGTAAAGTCCTGCCCACAGATGGTCGTCGCCGTCTACAAATTGTATGTACTCGCCTTGTGCCAGTGATATGCCACGGTTGCGGGCGCTGCTCAGTCCGCCGTTGGTCTGGCGCACGTATACTATCTCTTCCAAGTACTTTTTGAGCACGTCTATTGCCGGCGGTGCAGAACCGTCGTCCACTACTATTATCTCACGTTCATAGGCGGGCAATGTCACTGCCAATATACTGCTCACACACTCCTCCAAGAGTGTGGCGGGTAGGTTGTAGGTGGCAATGATAAAACTTATCAGCGGTTTTTCTTTTTCCATCGGTGTTGTATGCGGTAGTATCGGCACAGGTTGTTCATGCCTAAATGATGCAAACGGGTGAGCAGTCGGCGGTGTGCACGGTCGGTGCTGGCTTGCCGTATGTCTGAGCGCCCCAACTGTCGCAGCATGGGCAACTGTGGTGTGTGGCGCGTGCGCAGGCTCCACTCCAGTTGATGACGCAGCGTGTGGGCGTAGAAGGCGGTGGGCACTTCGGTGAGTTTCCACTCCTCCAACAGTGATATGTAGTGCTGCAGACGGTAGTGCAGCCGGCGGTCGTCTATCTGTTCCAGACCCGTGTCTGCCTGTGGGTGTATCATGCCGCCCTCTGCTGTGGTGGCAAAGGTATGGCAGCGGCTGAGAGCCTCGAAAAGGGTGCTCAACTCATAGTCGTCTGAGTCTACCCTCACTGGTAAGGATGTCAGTACCGTACGGCGGAAGAGTTTGTTGCAGAGCCAGGGGTGGTCGAATGCCTGACTGCCTGTCCAGTAACCCATCAGGTCGCTGTACTCTGCCGAACCGAAGGTCATGGTGCTGAGTCCTCCGGCATCGTCGGTCCACGACACGGGGCACTCCAGCATGTCGTAGTCGGGATGGGCGCCTATGCGTGCCATGACTATTGGCAGGGTGTAGGGCATCAGGGCATCGCCCGCAGTGAGCATCCATACGTACTGACCCTGACAGTGGCGCAGGGCGGCATCGCGCAGCACAGCCTCGTCGCTGCTCTCGCGGCGCACCAACTTGAGCATGGCAAGCAGACTGCTGCCGCTGAGAGCCTCGTCCCAGTCGTAGTGGTCCACACTGCCCACTCCTACTATCTGCACGTCGTCGCAACCCTGCATCACTATGCTGCGCACCGTAGTGTCCAGTGCCTGACTGTCGCTTCCGGTGTTTGCCACGATTATGCTCAGTGTCATGACAAAGGGTTATATGTCGTCGTCGTCCTTGTACTTGGAGCGGTAACTGTTGTCTATGACGGTGGTGTCGGCAGCAGCATTGTGCATGTCGAGTTCGCTGTCGCGCTTTATGCTCATCTCGCCCTGACGGTTTACCACTACCAGCACCGGCACATAGTCATCGCTGTCCTGATCGGGTGAACCCACGCTGCCGGCAAAGTAGAGATGGTCGTCGTCGGTACGGTCGAACACCAGTCCCAACAGCGAGGCATTCTCATAGCCCCCGGGCATACAGTCTGCAAAACTCTTCTTGGTGAAGGTGCGGTCAAAGAAGGTGCTGCCATCCTTCCTGTTCACCTTTATGCTGATGCGGTTGTCATAGTAGCGGTTGCCTACCTCATCGCGTACTACGGCGAGTGAGTCGTCCGACTGGCGGGTGATGTGTATGGCATACTCTGACTGGCACCACGACACTTGCTTGTCGTAGGTCAGTCCTTCCTGGCGGATGATGGTGTCGGACACATGCTGTTCCTCCTGCTTGGGCACCACGATGGTCTTCACCTGTTTCTTCTTGCTGCAACCGGCGAGCGTGAGGGCTGCCAGGGTGATTATCAGTGTAGTCTTCTCTATCTTTCTCATTGTCTCGGGTTAGTAAGAGTTCGGGCGGCTCATGGGGCCGCCCGAAGGGTTGTAAGGTGTGAAAAAGTTTATAAATACGGGCTTAATGGTCAGAATTTTGCCATCTTGATTGCGTCAATGGCACATTCATCGCCCTTGTTTCCCAATTTTCCTCCACTGCGGTCGAGTGCCTGCTCCAGGTTGTCGGTAGTGAGCAGCCCGTATATCACGGGTATCTCGCTCTTGGCATTCAGACGTGCTATGCCGTAGGTCACTCCCTGGCAGATGTAGTCGAAGTGGGGGGTCTCGCCGCGTATCACGCTGCCCAGTATGATTATGGCATCGAAATTGCCGTTGAGGGTCATCTGGTGGGCACCATATATCAGTTCGAAACTGCCCGGCACCGTCTTCACGTGGATATTTTCCGGCAGTGCACCATGCTTCTCCAGGGTAGCCACGGCACCATCGAGCAATGCGCCTGTCACCTTGGGGTTCCACTCAGACACCACTATGCCGAAGCACATGTTGCTGGCATCGGGTATGCTCTTGGCGTCGTAGTCGGAGAGGTTGTGCAGTGCTGTTGCCATCAGTTGGAAGCGAGTTGTATGTACTTGTCTATCTCACCGCGCACAGGACTCTGAAGGTATTTGTCCTTGATGTTCTGGAATACTGCCAGAGCCTCGTCCTTCTTGTTCTGCTTGAGAAGTATGATACCGGCTTTGAGCAGGGCATTGGGCGATACACTGTTGTTTATGCCACCCTCGGCAGCCTTGTCTGCCATCTCGGCAGCCTTGCGGAATGAGGAAACGGCCTGGTCCAGGTTGTTCACGTTGGCATAGGCATCGCCGGCTGCCATCATGGACAGGGGAGATACCATCACGTCGTCGCTGGTCTCAAACTGATTCAGATAGTTCACGGCTTCCTGCCATTTGTCCAACTTGGCATAGCACAGACCGGCATAGAGGTTGGCCAGGTTGCCGGCATCGGTGCTGCTGTATTCTTCGGCTATGGCGATGAAACCCTGCACTCCAGTGCTGTCACCCTTCAGGGCTTTCTCCCACTGCTGCTCGTTGAAGAGGTTCTGTGCCTTGGCTATGGCATTGTTGGCCTTCTCCACACGGGGCTTCACTATCATCTGCTTATACAGCATCACGCCGCATATCACTACGAGCACGGCTATCAGACAACCGAATATTTGTTTCTTGTACTTCTTGAAGATGGCCTCTGATTTGCTTACCATCTCTTCGGCTTCTGCCTGAGCCTTGATTTTTTCGTTTTTCTTTG
>CAMHPC010000112.1 GCA_946186945.1 uncultured Prevotella sp. | reverse complement strand
GACAACATCAGGAAGACGAAGGCCTTCACCGTGAGTTTCGCCACCAAGGGCGATATAGCGCAAAGCGACTACTTCGGAATAGTGTCTGCCAACGACGTGCCCGACAAGGTGGCAAAGGCTGGCTTCACCGCCACACCCAGTCCCAATGTGGATGCACCGATCATCAATGAGTATAAGATGACTCTGGAGTGCAAGGTGGTGACCTTTGACGAGGACGAGAACGGCGGAGCACGCGTGGTAGGAGAAATAGTAAACATGAGCGCCGACGAGAGCATTCTTGACCAGGACGGCAAAGTGGACCTCGACAAACTGCAGCCCGTGATATTCGACTCTGCCAAGAACCTATACCGCGTGGTGGGCGAGAAGGTAGGCGAAGCATGGGGTTCGGGCAAAGCCATACAAGAACGCGAGGTAAAATAATCATCAATATATATAAATCACAGCCATCAGACTTGGATGGCTATGATTTCAGCAACCGTCATGGCAAAGGAACAAGGCAACAAATATTCTAATAAGGACTATAAACGGCTGGGCGACAGAATAAGGAGCAACCCAAAGGAGGTGTCTGACAACGACTTGCTGATGTTGCAGGAGCTGCGACTCAGCTACAAGGAACCTCTGGCCACCATCTTCAAATCCATCCAGCGAGCAGCACAAAAGGTGGATGATGACTGTATATGCACCTACAGGGTGAAACGAATAGAATCTATCATCAGCAAACTGCTCCGCTTTCCGGAAATGCAGGTGAACAGGGCTGAGGACATAGCAGGCTGCAGATGCATAATGTCGTCTACTGAAAAGGTGTATGAACTATACCACCGTGTGATGAAAAATAAGGACAAACTGCCCTTTATCATCAAAGGTACCATCCACGATTATATAGAAAAGCCCAAGGAAAGCGGATACCGCTCCATTCACATCAATGCAGTGCTGAAGGATGGCGACAACCGCAGGATAGAGATACAACTGAGAGCACTGGAACACCACAACTGGGCCACACTGGTGGAGATAACCGACCTGCTGTTCAGTACCAAACTCAAGGAACACGGCAAGAACGCCAGTGACGACCTCTTCACTTTCCACAAACTACTCTCTGTGCCCAACGAGCAACTGACAAAAAGCGAGAAGTATTTCATAGCCGACACTGCCATAAAATATGCCTACATGGAAAAACTCGGCACAGTGTTCGCACGCAACTACCTGGATGTCAGAACACAATGGAACAAGATGAGGCTACAGCGCAATCATTTCTTCCTCATCTCCACTGGCAGCGATGGCATACCCGACTTTAAGGGGTTCATACTTTTCGAAGAAGCAGAAAAGGCATACTTTGAGAAATTTATAAACAATGAGGAAAACCGGAATATCGTTCTCACACACCTGAAACAGGCCTCGTTTACCAAGATAAGCGTAGCGTATTCCAACTACTTCCTCACATTCAACAATACACTAAACCAGATACTTCTCAACATCTCCGACTCCGTGGTCAATTCCTACCGCGATAACAAGGTCAAGGCTTTCGACACCTATTATCAGCACTTTCTCGATATCATAGGCTTCTGGATGGAAAAGCAATGGCTGGAGATTAACTCATTCGACAGGGACAAGCACGCAAAAAACTCGCTGAAGATGCGCACAGAATGGACCAATTCCATCAGAAGCGGTGTGGAAGCACTCAACGCCGTCTTCTCTACCATGCACAAAAAACTGAGGTTCAACCCCCTGTACCTCATACCCTACATACACATGAAGAGAATGCAAAAATTATTCTGCGAGGAATATTTCAAACGCGAAGCAGAAAGACAAAGATAGCAACTGCGGCAGGAAAAGGAAAAACGGCAAAACCTTTTGTTTTTCACTCATCTTGCACTACCTTTGCAAAAAATAGCAAAACATGGACAAACCACTGATATTGATATCCAACGACGACGGCTACCAAGCCAAAGGCATAAACACCCTGGTCGACATGGTGCTGCCACTGGCGGATGTGCTGGTGTGCGCCCCTGAGGGTCCACGTTCGGGCTTCTCTGCCGCCTTCTCTGCCACCACCCCGCTGCGCCTCACCTTGCGTAGCGAGGCAACGGGACTGCAGGTGTGGTCGAGCAACGGCACACCTGTAGACTGTGTGAAACTGGCACTCAGCCAACTCTGCCACGACCGCCAACCCACCATAGTGCTGGGTGGCATAAACCACGGCGACAATGGTTCGGTAAACAGCCACTACTCAGGTACCATGGGTGTGGTGCTCGAAGGCTGCATGAAGTATCTGCCCTCGGTGGCATTCTCGCTGTGCGACCACGATGATGATGCCGATTTTGAACCGCTGCGCCCCTATGTCACCGACATGGTGCAACGGGTGCTGCGCGACGGACTGCCACAAGGGGTATGCCTCAACATCAACTTCCCCGTGATGAAACAGTTCAAGGGGGTGAAGGTGTGCCGCATGGCAAAAGGCTCGTGGGTGAACGAATGCAGCAAGATGCAACACCCACGTGGATATGAGTACTTCTGGATGGTAGGACACTACAGAAACGACGAACCAGAGGCAGAGGATACCGACAACTGGGCTCTCTCTCACGGATATGTGGCTATCACACCCACACATATCGATGTGACGCACTATGAGATGCTGGAAGAGATGAAGCACTGGACATTCCCCACACCATGAGATACTACCTGATAGTAGGCGAAGCCAGTGGAGACCTGCATGCCTCGCACCTGATGCACTATCTAAAAAAATATGACAGCAAGGCACAGTTTCGCTTCTTCGGAGGCGACCTGATGAGTGCCGAGGGAGGCGAGAGGGTGAAACACTATCGCGAAATGGCGTATATGGGATTCATACCGGTCATCACTCACCTGCCCACAATACTGGGCAATATGAAACGCTGCAAGCGCGACATAGCCGAATGGGCACCCGATGCAGTGATACTGGTTGACTACCCTGGGTTCAATCTCAAAATAGCCAAATATGTGCACAGTCACCGCATAGCGCCGGTATACTACTACATATCGCCAAAGATATGGGCATGGAAGGAATATCGGATAAAAAACATAAAAAGGGATGTAGACCAACTGTTCTCTATTCTGCCCTTTGAAGAAGAGTTCTTTCACCTACGACATCAATACCCCATTCACTATGTGGGCAACCCTACTGCCGACGAGGTGAACGATTTCCTGACTCACTACCACGAGAGTGACGAAGAGTGGCACGCCAGGCATGGATGGACTGGCGACAGCCGCCCCGTGGTGGCTCTGCTGGCTGGCAGCCGACGTCAGGAGATAAAAGACAACCTGCCTGCCATGCTCACTGTGGCATCACGTCACCCGCAGTGGCACTATGTGGTGGCTGGCGCACCAAGCATAGACCGCCAGTACTATGACACCTTCCTCACAGGGAAGAACGTGGACATAGTATACGACGAGACCTATGCCCTGCTCGCACATTCCAGTGCAGCACTGGTCACCAGTGGCACAGCCACACTGGAAACGGCTCTGCTGGGGGTGCCGCAGACGGTGTGCTACCGCACTGCCATGGCACCGCTCGTAGGATGGCTCAAGCGCCGACTGCTGCATGTGGAATTTGTGTCGCTGGTCAACCTGGTGGCTGGGCGTGAGGTGGTGAAGGAACTGGTGGCAGACACCTTCAGCGTGGAAGCCATAGACAGCGAACTGCGGCGGCTGATGGAAGACCACGACTACCGGAAACGGATGACGGAGGGATACCAACAGGTGCAGAATGCCCTGGGCACAGACAAAGCGCCAGACAAGGCAGCACAACTGATGGCAAGTATGCTGCAAAAGAAAAAATCTTAACTATCACAAACTATTACAAGAAGGAAAGAAGACTATGGACAATTCACAATGGGTGCAGTCGCGCCGCGACATGATTTCACAATATTACGTATTGCCCCCCGTGGCACAACAGCAGGCGGAACAGGTGTTTAAGAAGATGGAACAAATAGCCGCTCACTGCACCGACCAGGGCATGTTCGAGCAGCAGATGGCTCAAAGTCCTGTGTCGCAGGAGTTTAATGCCCTTATGGCCAGTTTCGGACAGTACGCCAAGGTAAACGGGCAATCCATGGACCAGGCAGTGAAGGAAATGCGACAAGAACAGGCTGCCAGCGCAGTGCAGGGGCATATAGAAACCATGGTAGAACAAGAGGTGCATACACAGATAGTACGCGCCCTGCCCGACGAGGTGAACGCCATACGCAGCCGCGGCATACTGCGCAGCATACCGGTGGTAGGCTCTATCGTACAGTGGTTTGACAATTTCAACTACCTGCGACGCCTCTTCGGCATGGGTAGGAAAGACAACAACCAACAGCAACAGATGTAGGAGCCTCTGCCCTACCCCATGCTTTATATCATACCGACCATCACGCTATACTGCGCGTGGATGTACTACACTGCACAGCACATCCGCGCACAGGGGCAGACGGTCGGCTCTCTTTTCTCGCACTTACCAGTTGCTAAAAAGTGCAAAATATGTTTAATAAGCAACAATTCTTCGTATAAAATATGTAACTTTGCCCCCGATTGTAGTCTAAAACAAGGCAACGATAGGTATAAGACTAAGCATACCATGCACAGTCACAACACATTAAGGAGAAAGATAAGTTGAAGAGATAATGGGAAAAATTATAGCATTGGCCAACCAAAAAGGCGGTGTGGGCAAAACCACCACCACCATTAACCTGGCAGCATCGCTCGCCACACTGGAGAAGAAGGTGCTGGTAATAGACGGCGACCCACAAGCCAACGCCTCAAGCGGTCTGGGCATAGACGTAAAACATGTGGAATGCTCACTGTATGAGTGCATAGTGGACGGCACCGACGTGAGACAGGCCATATATACCACAGACATTGAGGGACTGGACGTGCTGCCCAGCCACATAGACCTGGTGGGAGCAGAGATAGAAATGCTGCAGATAGAACACCGCGAGAAGGTGATAGCACGGATGCTGGCACCCATACGAGCAGAGTATGACTACATACTGATAGACTGCTCACCGTCGCTCGGACTCATCACAGTAAATTCACTCACGGCAGCCGACAGCGTCATCATACCGGTGCAGTGCGAATACTTCGCACTCGAAGGTATCAGCAAACTGCTCAACACCATCAAAATCATAAAGAGCAAACTCAATCCCCACCTGGAGATAGAGGGTTTCCTGCTAACCATGTACGACAGCAGACTGCGACTGGCAAACCAGATATACGACGAGGTGAAACGACACTTCCAAAACCTGGTGTTCAAGACAGTGATACAACGTAACGTGAAACTCAGCGAGAGTCCCAGTCACGGACTGCCTGTCATTCTCTACGATGCCGACTCCACAGGCAGCAAGAACCACCTGGCACTGGCAAAAGAGATAATAAACAAGAATACGGACAGATAAAAACATGTCAAACAAAAGAAAATTCAATGCCCTGGGACGAGGTCTGGATGCACTCATCTCCTCCGACGAGATGACTGCCGAAGGCGGCAGCACTATCAGCGAGATACCCGTAGCACAGATAGAGGCCAACCCCAATCAGCCACGACGCGACTTCGACCAGGAGGCACTGCAGGAACTATCACGCAGCATCAGCGAGATAGGTATCATACAACCCATCACTCTGAGACAGACCGGACCGGAGAACTATCAGATAATAGCCGGCGAGAGACGCTGGCGTGCCACACAGATGGCAGGACTGGACACCATCCCGGCATACATACGCACCATCGACGACGATAACGTGATGGAGATGGCTCTGGTAGAAAATATACAGCGCGAAGACCTGAATGCCATAGAGATAGCACTGGCATACCAACAACTCATGCAGCAAGAAGGCATGACACAGGAGAAGGTGGCTGACCGGGTGGGAAAGAGCAGAGTGGCAGTGGCCAACCACCTCAGGCTGCTGAGACTGCCGGCACAGGTGCAGATGGCACTGCAGAAACGCCAGATAGACATGGGGCACGCACGCGCACTGCTGGCACTGGAGAATACCGAGCAACAACTGGCACTGTACAACGAGATAGTGAAACAAGGACTGTCGGTGAGACAGGTGGAAGAACTGGCAAAGAAGATGAAAGCCGGACAGACTGCCGATGCCTCACAAAAAGGCGGAAAGAACAATCTGCCCGGGGAATTCTCACTCCTGCGCAAAGGACTGGAAGAACTGCTGGGCACTAAGGTGTCGCTGCAGATGGGTGCCACAGGAAAAGGCAAGATAAGCATCTCGTTTGACAACGAGGAGCAACTGGAGCATATCATGCACGTGTTTGACCACCTAAACTAAGTCATGACAGTGAAGGTCGCTCACACATCATACGCAAGGGCAGTGGCAGCAGCAGTGATGCTGATGCTCGCTATAGCAATGAAAGCGCAGGTAGCCGACTCTACTGCCGTGGCTGCAGTGACCGACTCTGTGGTGAGCGACGACGGCACACACGTGCTCAGCGACACAGTGAGGCGTCAACTGCCTGCAATAAACAAAAAAGGCAGCAAGATAGCCAAGCAGAAAGAAACGGCACAAAAGGAAGACAGCATCGCCTCCAGACGCGACTGGAAGAAATGGCGACCCGACCCCAAAAAGGCACTGTGGCTGGCTGTGGTGCTGCCGGGAGCCGGACAGATATACAACCGCAAATACTGGAAACTGCCCATCGTATACGGAGGCTTCGTGGGATGCATCTATGCCATGCAATGGAACAACCAGATGTATCACGACTACTCTCAGGCATACATCGACCTGGTGGACAACGACCCCAACACACAGAGTTACAACCAGTTCCTGCACCTGGGCACAAAAATCGACTCAAGCAACGCCTCACGCTACGAATCGCTCTTTAAAAAACGAAAAGACTATTACCGCAGATACCGCGACCTGAGTTTCTTCATACTCGTGGGCGTGTACGGACTCTCTATAATAGATGCATACGTGGATGCTTCACTCTCTGAGTTTGATATCTCCGAAGACCTCAGCCTGCGAGTGGAACCCACGGTGATAAACGACAAGCAACATAACAACCCCCTGCGCTCCAGTGCCCTGGGCATACGATGCGCACTGACATTCTGACAATATCAAACATAAAACCCCATACTACCATAGGAAATGAGTAAACGACTGAATACATTACTGTTAGGACTGATACTGGGTAGCATAAACGCCAGTTTCGCTCAAGTATATGAGAACGATGAAGAAATCATCTTTACCGACGAGCGCGGCAAGAGAGAGGTGATAGAATATCCCCCCTCGATGAACCCCATGTATTCAGAACTCGACAGCCTGCTCGCCACTTATCACGCCATGACATACATAGGCATGGACGATAACTGCGAACCCGCCTCATCCTCACCCGAATACGACCGCTCGGTATACATAGAGCGGCTGCAGCGTATGAATACCATCATCGAGATGCCATACAATGAGATAGTGCGCCGCTTCATCGACCGCTATGCCAACCGCATGCGCCGGTCGGTGGCTGCCATGCTGGCTGCAGCCAACTTCTACATGCCCATCTTCGAAGAGGCACTCGAATCATATGGAGTGCCTCTGGAACTGAAATACCTGCCGGTGATAGAATCGGCTCTCAATCCCAAAGCGGTATCCAGGGCGGGTGCCACCGGTCTGTGGCAGTTTATGCTGGGCACAGGAAAACAATACGGACTGAGAGTGAACTCACTCGTGGACGACCGACGCGACCCGGTACGCTCGTCATACGCAGCAGCACGATACCTGCGCGACCTGAACCGCATTTTCAAAGACTGGACACTGGCACTGGCAGCATACAACTGCGGACCGGAAAACGTGAACAGGGCTATACGACGCGCTGGCGGCACGAAAGACTATTGGAAGATATACCCATACCTGCCCTCAGAGACACGCGGATATGTGCCGGCATTCATAGCAGCCAACTATATCATGACCTACTACTGCGACCATAATATCTGCCCGATGACCACCACACTGCCGGAACATACCGACACCATCATGGTGACCAAAGACGTGCACCTCAGACAGATAGCACAGTTCTGCAATGTCAACATCAACATGCTGCGCGAACTCAACCCGCAGTACAGGAAAGATATAGTAAACGGTAATAGCGAACCCGCCATTCTGCGTATGCCTACTGCAGCATGCACACTCTTCGCAGAAAACGAGGACTCGATATACAACTACCGACGCAACCAATACATCACTCACCGACGCGAGGTGGAGGTGAGCGACGGACGCAGCGGACGCTCATCACAAAGAAGCAGCAGTTCCGCCTCTGCAAACTCTTCCGATGAGTCTTCCGACGAGACAACATCAACCGCCAGTTCCAACAACAGCAGAAACAACTCATACGGCAGTTACTCTTCCAACCGCTACGGCAACCATTACGGTAGCAGCAACCGCTACGGCAACTATAACCGCTACGGCAGTAGCAGCAGGTATGGCAGATATGGCGAAAGCAGATACGGCAATAGGCACAGTCAGGTAGCACCACCGCCACCTCCCACCACCAAGGGCAGCAAGAGGGGCAAGAAGGCTGAGGTAGCACCACCACCACCTGCACCTGCCACAAAGGGTAGCAAGAGGGGTAAGAAGGCAGAGGTAGCACCACCACCACCTGCACCTGCCACCAAGGGCAGCAAGAAGGGAAAGAAGGCTGAGGTAGCACCACCACCCGCCGAGAAGAGTGGGAAGAAGGGCAAGAAGACTGCTGAACCCACACCCACAGCAAAGGGAGGAAAGAGCAAGAAAAATGCTGAACCCGCACCCGCTGCAAAGGGAGGAAAAAGCAAGAAAA
>CAMHPC010000111.1 GCA_946186945.1 uncultured Prevotella sp. | reverse complement strand
GTCTCACGACAACCAATCTTTATTAACCTTAATAATCTAATACCATGAAAAACACGTTGCAAATTTACGACTTTTGCGACGATATGCAAGTTAAAGGGTGATATAATTTTCAGTTTTTAACATTATTCAAACTTTCGCCCGTTCCATTTAACATATTTTTGCACTAAAATAGTTTTCACCTTCTCCAAATCATTTTTCTGTAAGAGAGGAGAAGAGAGAGAGAAACATATAGACTGCGATGAATGATCATAGCGAGCCTCGATGAATGGCGGCTGAATGAGAGAGCATGTTCGAGCAAACTCATCAGCATCCATCTGGGTGGGTTTTGAAACGAGAGAAGCAGGCGCAGGCACAGTAATAAAATCGGAAGAAGGAAGGATATTCCAGTGCTCATCATAGAAGAAGACATCCGAAGTAGTGACAGGAATATTATGATGCTGTACAAGCATTAAGACCCGCCTGCCATCTACGGCATTGAGTATTGCTATCTGCCAATGGCTGACACTATTAGGTGTGAGGACGGCATAATCGGCAGATAAAGAATCGAGGGCAGTAGAGCCATCGAGTTCATTGCCAATATCAGCATGAGAGTGATGCATAGCCATCTCCACCAACTGTTGTTTTTTTTCACTTTTAAGATAAGGCAGCAGCGAGTCGGGCATATTATTGATAGCCTTGGCTGCTGAGAGGATGGAATCGTTCTGTGCGAAAGTCGCAATAGAAGAAACGGCGACGAATATAGAAATAACGAGTCTTTTCATAAGTGGTTGCAATATTACAAGAAAAAAGCGAGATAGGCAAGTGAAGAAGCATATTTTTTACAGTTGCATGCACTAATAATAGGTGATAAACTTTTGGTAAATGTAGAAATAGTATTACTTTTGCACCGTGATTTTCTACTTCTCGTGTACAGGAAACACCCGTTGGGTAGCCAGTGAGATATCCAAGGCTATAGGCGAGCGCACGGTGGCCATAGACATGACCGCCGCTGATGCTATGTATGACGCCGAGCACCTACCACTTACCTCTGAAGAGAGTATAGGTTTCTGTTTCCCCGTTCACGGTTGGCGTCCACCTTTGGTTTTGCGCGAATGGTTTCGCCGCGCCGTACTGCCCTGTAGCCGAGGCAGGTATGTATGGGCACTGTGCACCATGGGCGACACCGTGGGTGAGGCTATGAACCTGTTTGCGAGTGACCTCTCTGCCCTCGGCATAGAGTTGGACAGCCGTTTTAGCATCCAGATGCCCGAAACCTACGTAGGACTGCCCGGTATGAATACCGACAGCATAGAGAGCGAGCAAAGGAAAATATCAGCCGCCCGTAAACAACTGGAGCGTATCTCGCTTGAGATAAGGGACCGTTCCAAGGGAAAAGTTGAAGTATACGAAGGGCACTGGCCGCGTGTAAACAGCCGGTTCATAGGCAGTATATTTGTGAAGCACCTTCTGAGCGACCGCCCCTTCGGAGTAGACCTTGAGAAGTGTACGAGTTGCGGCAGATGTTCGCGAGTATGTCCTGTAGGCAACATCGTGCTTGACGACAGCAAGCACCCTGTATGGCAGCACAGCGGCCGTTGCATGAGTTGCTTTGCCTGCTATCATTACTGCCACGAGCGAGCCATAGAGTACGGTTGGCGCACTCGCAGTAAGGGTCAGTACTATTTTGGAAAGAACAAGGAGATAATAACCGAATAAAGATAAAGACAATGAAGAAAACACTACTCACATTAATTATGCTTGCCATGACGATGACGGTATCGGCAGTGCCTGCGGACCCCACCCCTGGCATATTCACTCAGAGCGACGGCAGCCAGTTGACTGTATACCTGTTGGGCGATGAGCATTTTCACTATTACTGCACCTCCGACGATGTGGTGCTGAGCAGAGAAGGCAACAACTTCTATGTAGCAGAGATACGTGCCGACGGCAGCATCCACTCCACCGGAGTATTGGCTCACGAGCGCAGTGAGCGCAGTGCGAGCGAACAGCAGTTGTCTGCGAAGCAGGACCTGCAGCACTTTCAGAAGCAGGGAGCCGAGCGCATGAAGAAGGGTGTCAAGCAGCATGAGCCTGTAAGCGGCTCACTGCTCTTCCCCCACACAGGTTCGCCCAAGGCCATAGTGATATTAGTGGAATTCTCCGATGAGAAATTCACGATAGAAGATCCGGCCCGCAGTTTCGACCAGTATCTGAACAGGATGGATCTGACAGTAGAGGATTACGGACACGGAGAGACGGACAACATATCGAGTGTGCGCCATTACTTCAGCGAGATGAGTTACGGAGCCTTCACTCCCCAGTTTGACCTATATGGTCCGGTGACCCTCTCAAAATCATACAAGGACTACGGTGGCACAATTAGTGACGGCACCGACGAAGACATGACCAACCTGCTGAAGGATGCCTGCACTGCAGCCAACGACCAGATAGATTTCTCTCAGTACGATTCCGACAACGATGGCAACGTAGACTTGGTATACGTGATATATGCCGGCTACAGCCAGAGTTTTGCCCAGAACCCCGCCGATTGCATCTGGCCCAAGAGTGGTACCGTGACCTTAGACACGAGTTTTGACGGCAAGAATGTGCGCAGGTACGGTGTAAACAACGAGTTGAACGGTTATCCCGGCGCATACGGCAGCGAGCCTCTGAAGCACATCAACGGCATAGGTCTGTTCTGTCATGAATTCTCTCACTGTTTGGGTTTGCCCGACCTGTATCCCATACCAGAGAGTAAAAAAGCCGACAATCAGAGTATGGAGTATTGGAGTCTGATGGACCTGGGCACCTATCTGCGCAATGGCAACGCCCCCACCCCCTATACCGCCTGGGAGCGTGAGAGCATGGGCTGGCTGGAAGTAGAGACCCTGACCGAAACGCCAGCCGAGTTGGATATGGTATCACTGGAGCAAGGCGGCAAAGCCTATCGAATAGTGAACACCGATGATGAGACAGGCAGAGAATACTATATGATAGAAAACATACAGCAGGTAAGATTTGGTGCCGGTCAGCGCGGGCACGGACTGTTGGTGACCCACGTGAAATACGACCCACAGACCTTCCCACTGAACAAGAACAGCGTGAACTGCACCTCGGGCAGGCCTGGCATGACTGTAGTGCCCGCCGACGGTTTGCTGCTGAGCAACAAATGGATAAACAAGACTCACCTGGGCGAGACATGGACCAATGCCAAGTACTATGCCCAGATAGCCGGCGACCCCTTCCCCGGCACGAGCAACGTGACCAGTCTGACCCCCGACGCCACCCTGCCTAACCTGGCATTGTGGACCACCAAGGACCACAGCGGTGACGACAGTTACAAGAGTGCTCTTGACATACTGTGCGATATCATCAGCAAGATAGAGGAAACAGACAGGCACATAGTGATAACCGTGGACGGTATAGACGGAGTGAAGGAAGACAAGGGCACCGTGCGCAAAGGCACATATACCCTTGACGGCCGCAAAGTGAGCGAAAATGCCACACTGCCCCACGGCATATACATCATAGACGGCAAGAAGATAGTGAAATAACTACAAGAAAATCATAAAAACACATACGACAAGAAAATGTTAACACTGAAGCAGATAACCGAAGACACAGAACATGTGATAGCGGGTTTGGAAAAGAAGCATTTTGAGAATGCCCGCAAGGCCATAGAGGAAGTGATAGCCGTAGACAAGCGTAGGCGCGAGACCCAGCAAGCCCTGGACCAGAACCTCTCCGAGGCAAAGAAGATGGCATCGCAGATAGGCATGCTGATGAAGCAGGGCAAGAAAGAAGAAGCCGAGCAAGCCAAGGTCACCGTGAGCGAACTGAAGGAGAAGAACAAGCAACTGGAGCAAGAGAAGAGTGACGCCGAGACGGAAGTGAACACCCTGCTCTACCAGATACCCAACATACCCTACGACGAGGTGCCCGAGGGCAGCCATGCCGATGACAACCGAGTGGTGAAGAGCAGTCTGCGTGAATGTCACGAAGGCGACACCGTGGGCAATTGGACTACCGTGCCCGACAACGGCAATGCCAAGTTGCCCCACTGGGAGTTGGCAAAGAAGTACAATCTGATAGATTTTGACCTGGGCGTGAAGATAACGGGTGCCGGTTTTCCCGTGTACATAGGCAAGGGAGCCCGGTTGCAGCGCGCCCTGATCAACTTCTTCCTGGACGAGGCACGCAAGTCGGGCTATACAGAGATAATGCCTCCCACGGTAGTCAACACCGCCTCTGGTTACGGCACAGGCCAGTTGCCCGACAAGGAGGGTCAGATGTATCACTGCGAGGAAGACGACCTGTACCTCATCCCCACCGCCGAAGTGCCCGTGACCAACATCTACCGTAACGAGATACTCGACGAGAAGGACCTGCCGATAAAGAACTGTGCCTACACCCAGTGTTTCCGCAGAGAGGCCGGTTCATACGGCAAGGATGTGCGTGGTCTGAACCGTCTGCACGAATTTTCCAAGATAGAGATAGTGCGTATAGACAAGCCCGGCCACTCACGTGAGAGTCACAAGGAGATGCTGGCACACGTAGAGGGACTGTTGCAGAAGTTGGAGTTGCCCTACCGCATATTGCTTTTGTGTGGCGGCGACCAGAGTTTCACCAGTGCCATCTGCTACGACTTTGAGGTATACAGCGAGGCACAGAGCCGTTGGCTGGAAGTATCGTCGGTGAGCAATTTCGACACCTATCAGGCCAACCGTCTGAAGTGCCGTTATCGCAGGAGCGAGGACAAGAAGATAGAGTTGTGTCACACGCTGAACGGTTCGGCCCTGGCCCTGCCCCGCATAGTGGCAGCCATACTGGAGAACAACCAGACCCCCGACGGCATACGTATACCTAAGGTACTGGTGCCCTATTGCGGATTTGAGATAATAGACTGAAACTAAATAATGGTATATGAGCGGCTGTTTAACACCGCTCATATACCGCAAAAAGAAACAACCATTATTACAACGATGAACAAGATAGTAAGAAAACATCAGTTTTCGGAGAAAGTATTCCTGTTTGAAGTAGAAGCCCCGTTGATAGCCCGCAGCCGCAAGGCCGGCAACTTCGTGATAGTGCGCGTGGGCAAGCATGGCGAGCGCATCCCACTGACCATAGCCGATGCTGACACAGACCGCGGCACCATCACCCTGGTGGTACAGAAAGTAGGTTTGTCGTCGACTAAACTGTGCATGCTGAACGAGGGCGACTACGTGACCGACGTAGTAGGTCCTCTGGGCAACCCCACCCATATAGAGAACTACGGCACTGTGCTATGTGCCGGTGGCGGTGTGGGTGTGGCGCCGATGCTGCCTATCATCCGTGCGCTGAAAGCCGCAGGCAACCGCGTGCTGTCGGTGATAGCAGGCAGGAGCAAGGACCTGATAATACTGGAAGACGAAGTACGCGCATCGAGCGATGAACTGATAATAATGACCGATGACGGCAGTTACGGTGAGAAAGGCGTGGTGACCGTTGGTATGGAGAAACTCATCCAGCGCGAGCATATAGACAAGGCTTTTGCCATAGGCCCAGCCATCATGATGAAATTCTGCTGTCTACTCACACAGAAGTACGACATACCCACCGATGTATCGCTGAACACCATCATGGTGGACGGCACCGGCATGTGTGGAGCCTGCCGCCTGACCATAGGCGGCAAGACCAAGTTTGTGTGCATAGACGGTCCGGAGTTTGACGGTGCACAGGTAGACTGGGACGAGATGTTCAAGCGTATGGGCACCTTCAAGCGTGCCGAGCAGGAAGAGATGGAGCACATAGCGGACCATATGAAAGACGCCGCAGAGGATGAGAGTGCAGCCAGCGAGATAGATGCCAAGAAAGCCTCAGCCGATGTGACAGAGTCTCTGTCAGTATTGACCGACCGCAATGCCGAATGGCGTCAGCAGTTGCGCAAGAGCATGAAGCCCAAGGAGCGCACCCAGATAGAGCGTGTGGTGATGCCCGAGTTGGATGCCGAGTATCGATCCACCACCCGTCTGGAGGAAGTACAGACCGGACTGAGTGCCGAGATGGCACAGCAGGAAGCCAAGCGCTGTCTGGACTGCGCCAAGCCGACCTGTGTGGAAGGCTGTCCGGTGAGCATCAACATCCCCTCGTTTGTGAAAAACATAGAGCGTGGTGACTTCCTCTCCGCCGCCCGTGTGCTGAAGAGCACCTCGTCGCTGCCAGCAGTATGTGGCAGAGTATGTCCGCAGGAGAAGCAGTGTGAGAGCAAGTGCATCCACCTGAAGATGGGCGAGAAAGCCGTGGCAATAGGCTATCTGGAGCGTTTTGCCGCCGACTACGAGCGTGAGAGCGGTCAGGCTGCTCTGCCCGAGATAGCCCCATCCAACCACAAGAAGATAGCCGTAGTGGGCAGCGGTCCTGCCGGTCTGAGTTTTGCCGGCGACATGGCTAAGTATGGCTACGACGTATATGTATTTGAGGCGTTGCACGAGATAGGCGGTGTGTTGAAATACGGCATACCCGAATTCCGTCTGCCCAACCACATAGTAGATGTAGAGATAGAGAACCTGCGCAAGATGGGAGTACATTTCCAAACCGACTGCATAGTGGGCAAGACCATCAGCGTGGAGCAGTTGGAAGCCGATGGATTTGAGGGTATCTTCGTGGCGAGCGGAGCCGGACTGCCCAACTTCATGAACATCCCCGGCGAGAACTATATCAACATCATGTCGAGCAACGAATACCTGACCCGTGTGAACCTGATGGATGCCGCCAACCCCGACACCGACACCCCGATAAATCTGGGCAAGCGCGTGATGGTAGTAGGTGGTGGCAATACCGCCATGGACTCCTGTCGCACAGCCAAGCGCTTAGGAGCCGATGTGACCTTAGTGTACCGCAGGAGCGAAGAAGAGATGCCCGCCCGTTTGGAAGAGGTGAAGCATGCCAAGGAAGAAGGCATACGGTTTATGACCCTTCACAACCCGATAGAATATCTGGCCGACGAGCAGGGAGCCGTACGTGCCGCCGTGCTCCAGGTGATGGAACTGGGCGAGCCAGATGCCAGCGGCAGGAGGAGTCCGGTGCCCGTAAAAGGCAAAACCGTGACACTGGATGTGGACCAGGTGGTAGTGGCAGTAGGCGTATCGCCCAACCCCTTGGTGCCCAAGAGTGTGGAAGGTCTGGAACTCGGTCGCAAGAACACCATAGCCGTGAACGAAGGCATGCAGTCATCGCGTGCCGACCTGTATGCCGGCGGCGACATAGTACGCGGTGGAGCCACCGTGATACTGGCCATGGGCGACGGCAGACGCGCCGCTCAGAACATGCACGAGAGATTGATGAACATTGAAAAATAGTCTTAAGATACATGAACGGACTATATACTATTTTGCTGCTCGTACTAAGCAATGTGTTTATGACACTTGCCTGGTACGGGCATCTTCGTTTACAGCAGAGCGGCGTGAGCAACAACTGGCCTCTGCTGGGAGTGATACTGTTCAGTTGGGGTATAGCCTTTTTTGAGTATTGCTGTCAGGTGCCCGCCAACCGATTCGGTTTTGAGGGCAATGGTGGTCCCTTCAATCTGGTACAGTTGAAAGTGATACAGGAGTGCATCAGTCTGGGCGTCTTTGCCGTGATAGCCAACATACTGTTTCAGGGTCAGAATCTGCACTGGAACCACATACTTGCCTTTTTCTTCATCATCTGCGCCGTATATCTGGTATTCATGAAATAAAAGCGATGCGAGAGAAGGAGAGTGCAGCATATCGCAGGATAGTGAAGCGTTACAAGCAAGGGCTGACGCGCCATGCGCTGATAGACGACGGTGACCGGATACTCATCGGACTCTCCGGCGGCAAGGATTCGCTGTGTCTGTGCGAACTATTGTCAGGTACCATGCGCATCCACCGTCCGCAGATACATGTAGAAGCCCTCCATGTGCGTATGGACAACATAGAATACGAAAGCGACGGCGAGTACCTGCGCAGTTTCTGCGAGAGCCGAGGAGTGAAATATCATGAAGTGCACACTCACTTCATCGCCGAGACCGACAAGCGCAAGACCCCCTGTTTTCTCTGTTCCTGGTACAGGCGCAAACAACTGTTCAACTTCGCCCAAGAGCACGGCATGAACAAGATAGCCCTGGGTCATCATCAGGACGATATACTGCACACCTCACTGCTCAACCTGTTTTATCAGGGTCAGTTCAACAGCATCCGTCCTCGGATGAAGTTCGACCGTATGCCGATAGAGATAATCCGCCCCCTGTGCATGGTATATGAGAGCGACATATCCGAATATGCAATAGAAACGAGTTATGAGCCACAAAAGAAACATTGCCCATACGAGCACGAGAGCGAGCGGAGCAAGATAAGCGAGATGATGCATACACTGGAAGCAGAGAATCCGGAAGTGCGACACTGCATGTGGCGAGCCCTGAACCGCGAATGGGAGAAAACAGGATTAGACCGTTAATAAACGTTAAATGTAAATGAAAATGAAGAAATAATATATATATTTGCACGACCTAAGTAAGAATTCAATACCTATAAGAAAGCAATACCTATTATAACGAAACCAAAACAAAGTAATACTAAATGAAAAAGACCTTTCCACCTTCAGAACTGATTATCAATCCTGATGGAAGCATTTTCCACCTACATGTACGCCCGAGCCAGTTGGCCGACCGCGTGATATTAGTAGGCGACCCGGGCAGAGTGCCCTTGGTGGCGAGTTATTTTGACACCCAGGAGTGCGACATCAGCAGCAGGGAGTTTCGCACCATCACCGGTAGTTACCGCGACAAGCGTATCACCTGTGTGAGCACAGGCATAGGTTGCGACAACATAGACATAGTGCTGAATGAGCTTGATGCCTTGGCCAACATTGATTTTGAGAGTCGCACGGAGAAAGACACGCTTCGCAGTCTGTCCATCGTGCGTGTAGGCACCTGTGGCGGTTTGCAGCCCAACACCCCGGTAGGCACTTTCATAGCCTCAGCC
>CAMHPC010000110.1 GCA_946186945.1 uncultured Prevotella sp. | reverse complement strand
AAAAGCGCTGTCTATATGAACTACCGTTATCTCTACAATGATAAGAATATTGCTGACAATTCACCAGAGTTGCATTGTGCACTGTTCTTTTTCATTCGCAACTATGCTTATAGTGGTATGTTCAGATATAGTAGCAAGGGCGATTTTAATGTTCCTTATGGGGGAATCGCTTACAACAGTAAACTGATGTCAAAGAAATTGAATTATTATCGTTCAAATACGCTTCTAAATCATTTTGCTGACACTAAGATTTATAACCTCGATTTCGAAGAGTTTCTCAGAATTACGGATCCGAAAGAAGAGGATTTTGTTTTCCTCGATCCACCGTATGATAGCGAATTTAGCACATATGCACAAAACTCATTCACAAAGTCTGACCATGAAAGGCTTGCTAACTATATGGTGAATGAGTGTCGTGCCAAGTGGATGATGATAATAAAGAATACTGACTTTATCTATAATCTATACAACAAAGAAGGCATTAATATAAGAACTTTTGACAAAAAGTATCTTGTCAGTTTTATGAATAGAAACGACAAGGATGTTACTCATCTGCTCATCACCAACTACTAATCCTTACATGTCCTCCATGGATAAGCCACATTTTATGACATCTTTGCCACGGAATATGCGCCGCTTCATTTCGGTGACCTTCTCTTCCAGTAGGGCAGGAGAGTACTTCTGAGGATTGCGCTTTACCTCATATGCTTCCACATTGCCTTCAAGCGTCTCGGCCACAATGTCAATCTCGAAGTCATCCTTGTTGCCTTTGGAGTTGACACCATTAGGTTGCCACCAACCGCCAATTTGCTTGTATCGGCAACTTTCAATCATCTTCTGACGGAACCACCGTTCTAAGGATATGCCAGAAAATGTGGTATAGTCTTCGGTCATGATACGCTCCAATGCTGGCATATTCTGCAACTCGATGAGAGTAGAGTATCTGTTGACGTAGCGGAACCAGAAACGGAAGAAGTTGTCTTGTATCTCATAGCGAACAGTCTGGCTACCTTCTTTGGCACCAATCGGACGCTTCTTCTTTATGATACCGTATTTCTCTTCAAGTGTCTTCATTTGTCCGCCGAGACTTTTCATTCCTAAAGCCCTCTCAATCTCACTTTGAGTGACATCGCCGTGGGCTATCTGGTCGAGGATGCTGAAATACGTACCATACTGCTTACCAAACTCCTGAATGAGTATCTTCTTGCCTTCGTCCACAAAGTAACTGTCGCCACTGGAACAAACGTAGTGGATCATCTTCTTTACATCCGTACATCCGTTGTTCATGAGGAGCTCAATATAGCGAGCCACTCCGCCTGTGATAGTCCAAAGAGCAAGAAGGTCTTCCGAGGTGTATTTAGACTTGTAGTCACCTAGGATTTCCTTTATTGTCCCAGTTTTGAAAGGCATCAGCTTGATAGTGCTGTCGTCCCTGCCAAAGAGTGGTTGTTCCTCATCTTTGAAGATTCTTTCCATCATGCGGAATATAGAGCCTGATACAATCAGGCATACATTGGTCTGCTTCTTGTATTTGTCCCATAATTCCTGAATGTCACTGAAGATGCCTGCGTTAATGTTATCAAACTCCTGAAACTCATCAATAAAGAGAGTGAAACGTTTTCGCTTTCCTATCTCCAGTATCATCTGAAAAAGTTCACGGAATGTACTTATTCCATCTGGCACAAACTCTCCGAGCTTTTCGCGAACCTCCTGTACAAAGGTTCTGACAAGAACGGTTTCAGTCTTTCTGCCAACGAAGAAATATAGTCCGTGAGCATCTTCATGTGTCTCGCTTATAAGTCTATATACAAGACTGGTCTTACCCACACGCCTCCTGCCAGTGAGTACCACAAATCGTGAATAATCGTTGTATGCCTGACGCTGCAATTCCCTGAGTTCGGTCATTTCGCGTTCTCTATCATAAAATTTCTTCATGGAATTTTACGGTTGTAAATTTTACGTCTGAAATATTTCGATGCAAAGATATATAAATAAATTAAATCTGACAAACCTATTGGAGAAAAACTGCTTTCCTGATCGAGGCCTGTAAGTGTACTGTTCTTTACCTTACTCCCTCTCACCATCACTCACCATTACCCCCACCCATGTTCGGAAAAATTCAAATAAATTTGGATTTTCAATCACTTACTCGTAACTTTGCACCCAGATATGAATAATCACTATAGTAAATTAAGGTAATGAAAGCATTTGTTTTTCCCGGACAGGGAGCCCAGTTCGTAGGTATGGGTAAAGACCTCTACGACAACAACCCAATGGCAAAAGATTTGTTTGAAAAGGCTAACGATATCCTCGGATACCGCATCACTGACATCATGTTCGAAGGGACCGACGAGGACCTCAGACAGACTAAGGTCACTCAGCCCGCCGTATTCCTGCACAGCGTTATCAGCGCTCTCTGCATGGGCGACGAATTCAATCCAGATATGACTGCCGGACACTCGCTCGGAGAATTCTCCGCTCTCGTGGCTGCAGGTGCACTCTCCTTCGAGGATGGACTGAAACTGGTCTATGCCCGTGCTATGGCTATGCAGAAGGCATGCGAAGCCGCTCCATCTACTATGGCTGCTATCGTGGGACTGCCCGATGAGAAGGTGGAGGAGGTCTGTGCACAGATCTCTACAGACGACAATGTGGTGGTGCCTGCCAACTATAACTGCCCCGGACAACTGGTTATCTCTGGCAATGTGGACGCTATTAACGCAGCATGCGAACAACTCAAAGAAGCCGGTGCAAAACGCGCTCTGCCCCTCAAGGTGGGTGGCGCTTTCCACTCTCCACTCATGCAACCAGCAAAGGATGAACTGCAGGCTGCCATCGAGTCTACTGTATTCAATACTCCAAAATGCCCCATATATCAGAACGTGGACGGAAAACCACACACCGAACCCGCTGAAATCAAGGCCAACCTTATCGCCCAACTGACATCTTCGGTGAGATGGACACAGTGTGTGCAGAACATGATAGCCGACGGTGCCGACAATTTCACTGAGTGTGGACCGGGCAAGGCTCTCAGAGGCATGATAGCAAGAATTGATAAAACTGTTGCCACTCAGGGCATAGCATAAATACGAATGAAGAAAAAAACGGTTATCTACCAGGTGATACCCAGATGGTTTGGAAATGCCAATACCAACTGCGTGATAAACGGAACTATCGAAGAGAATGGCTGTGGTAAACTCAATGACTTCTCACCGACAGTACTCAAACACTTGCGCGATATGGGGGTCACACACGTGTGGTATACTGGCATTCTGCGACACGCTACGCAGACTGACTTCACTCAGTATGGCATACCATCGCAACACCCTGATGTGGTGAAAGGCAAGGCTGGATCGCCGTACGCTGTGACCGACTACTACGATGTGCACCCGGCACTGGCCACTGAACCCTTCCAACGCATGGCAGAGTGGGAACAACTCATTCAGCGCACGCATCAGGCAGGCATGAAGGTGATAATGGACTTCGTGCCAAATCATGTGGCTCGACAGTACTGCTCCGTAGCCAAACCCGATGGGGTGAAGGACCTGGGTAGCGAAGATGATGAAAACATGCACTTCTCTACCAAAAACAACTTCTATTACTGCTGGGGACAACCGCTCAATCTCAATCTCATCGTTCAGAACCAGACCTATCAGGAGTCTCCCGCTAAAGCCACTGGCAACGACCAGTTCTCTGCCACTCCTACATCGCATGACTGGTATGAGACTGTGAAACTCAATTACGGCATCGACTACTGCGATGCTGGCGGGCGCTCAGAACACTTCTCTCCCATTCCCGACACTTGGAGCAAGATGACCGACATCCTGCTCTTCTGGGCCCAGAAAGGGGTGGATGGCTTCAGATGCGACATGGCGGAGATGGTGCCCGTACCCTTCTGGCAGTGGGCGATAGACAAGGTGAAATTTGCTCACCCCGACATACTTTTTATAGGCGAGGTGTACAATCCTTCACTCTACAGACAGTTCGTGGACGCCGGATATGACTATCTCTACGACAAAGTGGGTATGTATGACTGCATACGCGATGTGATATGCGGCAATAGAAATGCCAGCGACATCTCGCATCAGTGGCAACAGACCGATGATATCAAAGACCACATGCTCTATTTCCTGGAAAATCACGACGAACAGCGCATAGCAAGCGACTTCTTCGCCGGCAACGCTGAAAGAGGTGTTCCGGGCATGATTGTCAGCACTATGCTCATGAAAAACCCGGTAATGGTGTATGCCGGACAGGAGTTTGGCGAACCAGGTATGCAGCAGGAGGGATATAGCGGCAGAGACGGACACACCACTATCTTCGACTACTGGCATGTGGACTCGGTGTATCGCGGATACTTCGACCGCAGACGTCTGAAGAAAGAGGAGAAGGCTTTGTGTGCTTTGTATAAGCGCATACTCAATATTGCCAATGATGAGAGGGCTGTGAGAGAGGGAGATACCTTCGACCTGATGTACGTAAACCCACACCTCGCTCACCGACAGTTCGCTTTCCTACGCAAGGCAGGCACGGAGGTGATACTCGTGGTGACCAATTTTGCCGACTACGAGGCAACGGTCGATCTGCGTATACCGGCTCATGCCTTCCAGTTCCTCGGACTGCCGGAAAGACCGTTCGTGGCTACCGACCTGCTTTCGGGCGAGACGCTCGAGGGCGAATTGAAGGCTGATGGATTGGTAAGGTTGACACTGCCGGCAAATGGCGGACTGGTACTGAAACTGAAACTATAAAACAAAAGTGGTGCGCTCAGCGCACCACTTTTTTATTTCCTCCGATTATGTAGATGCCTTTGGGCAAAGCAGGACTCATACTGCCATCGCTGTAGCATGTACCCACACGTACTCCTCTAAGGTCATACACTGCCCCGGTGGTGTTCTCGCCTGTCTTCACTTCGCTCACTCCAGTGGTGCCTTCGCCCCACTTCTGACGCAGGAAATCGGTCTTTGCCTTTATCTTGCTCTTGAAGTCGGACACTCTGCTCGTCATATTGGAGTTGCTGTAATTGGGCCAGCGCTGACCGTCGCGCACTGCAGCCTGACTGATCTTCGCGGCAAAGGCGTCTATGTATGAGGAGATGGTCAGGTATTCTTGACCGTAAAACGGACGCCAAATCTCCTTTACACGGCTCTGGAAACGGGGATACTTGGCCATCTCACCTATCCATGACTGACCAAAGGGCGGATCCTGATAGATGAACTTGTGGTGGTCGCGATGGAAGGAGTTGCCGAAGTCCCATACAGGACCGAACACCCACTTGGTGGACTCGCCACGGTCTTTATGCAGGTAGCAGCTGCCGTGAAACGACTCGGCATTGTCCATCACTTCCTGCACTATATAGAAGCGCACCAGGGCATCCAAGTCTATAAGCTCCTCCCAGTGGGTGCTGTTCTTGTCACTCGAATAGATAGCCGTGTTGGCTTCCTTCACGCTGTTGGTCAGGTAGTTGCGCTGCACTTCCGACAATACCTCGGGAGATTTATAGGTGAAGCGAAGCAACTCTCCGTTGCCCTCGGTGATGCGCACCTGCTCATCTTCGTCGTAGTTGTCTATCTCTACCAGCCAACCGCCGGTCACCGCCTCAGCATCGGTCTCTTCGTCGGCCTGCTCTACTATGTTCACACGGTTCTTGTCCACTCTGATGTGCTCGGTCAGCATATACAGGCCGATGTAATTGCCGTTGAGCACCACTTCCACGGGCTCTTGAGCAGGGGTCCATGCCAGACCTAACAGACGGCTCAGCTCGAAACCCACGGTGTTGCGCAGAAAACCCAGGTTGTCGTCGGCATGGGCCAGCAGCGCAAAATGCTTGCTCTTCTTCATGCCTACAGGCGACACCTTCTCGGAGAATTTCAGGCGGTAGGGCTTCTTCTCAAATCCCGTCCAGGTGTAGTTGCCGCGACCTTTTATCTTAAGCGCAAGCGGACTGCTTGCACTGCCCATCGATTCGTAGCCGTCCAGTCCAAGGGCGTCTATGTAGCAGGTGGCGTCCAGATAGGTCTCTTTCGAGGTTATGGCTGCGCCTCCCTCGGTGTTGATGTACATCACTGGCAGGGTGCCGCTTGCACTCTGTGCCACTGTGGTCAGCGAGCATGCTGCCACGATTACTAATACCATTGATCTTAGTTTCATGTCTCTCTTTTTTTTAAGTTATTTATGTTTGTTACCTTAGTTCCACTACTGTTATTCCGGCACCGCCAAACTGAACGTGCTCGTCGTGATAGTTCACAACATTGGGCTCGGTGCCCAGATACTGGCGTATCAGCTGGCGCAGTATGCCGCTGCCTGTGCCATGGAGTATGCGCACTCTGCCCACGCTCATCAGCACGGCATCGTCTATATAGTGCATCACGGCGTCTATGGCCTCGTCTCCGCGCATGCCGCGCACGTCTATCTCCTGACGGAAGTCCTTGCTGTGCTCGTCTATGGTGTCGCGGGTCACTCTGCTCGTAGGCACCTCATGCACCGCCACTGTCTTGGGCTGCTCGGCAAGCACCAGCTGGTCGGCACGCAGACGGGTGCGCAGACCGCCAAAGACAGCGGTGACAGTCTTGCCCTGGATGCTCTCGATGATGCCCACGGTCTGCTGACCTCGCATACGAACTGTGTCACCCTCATGCAACTCATCAGACCCCGTCTTCCTTGATGCTTCCGACGGGGTGGGAGCCTGGGTCTGCTGCTCTTCCTTCTCGCGCTTGCGGCGGGCCTTGCGCTCCTTGCGGGCCTGTATCTGAGCTATCTTCTTGGCAATGAAGGCATCGGCCTCCTTGTTGTCTGCCTCGCTCACCTCATCGCGATAGGCATTCAGCTCCTCGCGCAGACGGCGCGTCTGCTCCTTCTCTGCCTGCTGCTCGCGTATCTCGCGTATGGTGTTCTCTATCTTCTTGTTGCTCTCGGTCAGCAACTCCTCAGCCTGAACCTTCGCACGGCGCAATATCTCCTTCCTGTTGCCTTCTATCTCACCCACCACGCGCTCATAGTGCTCTATACGGTCGGCCAACTGCTTCTCCTGCTGGTGTATGGCCTGGCGCTTATGCTCCCAATAGCGCTTGTCGCGCACTATGTCCTGCAGGTACTTGTCGCTCTGTATGTAGTCGCTGCCCACTATTTCCGAGGCATCGCGTATCACCTCTTCGGGCAGTCCCGTCTTGCGGGCTATCTCTATGGCAAAGGAACTGCCTGGACGGCCTGTCTCCAACTGGAACAGGGGGCGCATCTCATGGCGGTCGTACAGCATGGCACCGTTCACCACTCCTTCGTGACTGTCGGCAAAGTGCTTCAGGTTCTGGTAATGGGTGGTTATCACAGCCCAAGAACCGCGGGCATGAAACTGACGCAGCACGGCCTCGGCTATGGCACCGCCTATCTGGGGCTCGGTGCCCGTGCCAAACTCATCTATCAACAGCAGGGTCCTGTCGCTGCTCTGGCGTATCATCTGCTTCATGTTCGTCAGATGACTGCTGTAGGTGCTCAGGTCGTCCTCTATGCTCTGCTCGTCACCCATGTCAAGCATCAGATGGCGAAACAGTCCCATGGTGCTATGCTCGCTCATGGGAACGGAGAGACCGCACTGTACCATGTACTGCAACAGCCCTACGGTCTTCAGACATACCGACTTGCCACCGGCATTCGGACCGCTGATGACGAGTATCCTGCTCTCTGGCCTTAGTTCTATGTCGAGGGGCACCACATGTTTTCCCTGACTCTCTAATGAACGGCGAAGCAGGGGATGAACGGCCCTGCGCCAGTCTATCAGCGGCTCACTCTTCACAGTGGGCTCGATGGCGTGCATGGCACGGGCTGTCTCGGCCTTGGCTTGTATCATGTCCATCTTGCCCAGGAACACATACGAGGCCAGAAGGGCATCCACATGGGGGCGCAACTCATCGGCCATGGCCACAAGTATGCGTATCACCTCCCTGCGCTCCTCACCTTCCAACTCGCGCACCCTGTTGTTGGCCTCCACCACCTCGGCGGGTTCTATAAACACGGTCTTGCCCGAGGCACTCTCGTCGTGCACTATGCCGCGTATCTTGCGCTTCATGGCTGGCACCACGGGTATCACCAGACGCCCGTCGCGCATCGAGGGCGTGGTGTCCTTGTCTATCAGCCCCTCGCTCTGCGCACTGCGCAGTATGCCGTAGAGTATTCTCGATATGCCGCTGCTCGTTTTCTCCAGTTCCCTGCGCACCCTCAGCAACTCGGGAGATGCATCGTCACGCACCTTGCCGTATTTGTCAAGTATGCGGTCTATGCTCCGAACTAACTGGGGCAGGGCCACCACCGGCTCGGTCAGGGCATGGAGGGTGGGGTAGAGGTGCTGGCCGTCGCTCTCGGCAGCGAGGAAGTCTATCAAACGGCAGACGGTGTCCTGACTGCGGCGCAGGTCAAACAACTCTTCTTCTTCCAGATGGGTGCCTTGCAGACGCAGACGGGCCACGGCGGCACGCACGTCAAACAGGTATTGCAGGGGAAACTCTACACCACTCTCCTGTATCTTTCTGTATTCGCGCACCTCAGTCAACTGGCGATTTATCACGTCGGGCTCTGCGCTCCAACTTATCTCGTCGGCAGCGTCTTTACCCAAGGGAGACAGGCAGTGTGAGCGCAACTCTCGCCGCACTTCGTCAAAACCTATCTTGCTCTCATAGTTCTTGGGATAAATCATGCTGCAAAATTACTTATCATGGATGGCTTTAATGATTGTCCAAATGTTAATAATTGCAAAATTCTTTATTTTTATCCCTCTTGTTTTCAAGAATAACGTCAATTTTATATACTTTTGCACCGCTTTCAGACCACACGCATGTTCTGATGCACTTCGGAGAGATGGTAGAGTGGTCGATTACAACGGTCTTGAAAACCGTCGCACTGAGAGGTGCCGGGGGTTCGAATCCCTCTCTCTCCGCAGTTTAATGAAAAGGGAACCTTACGGATTCCCTTTTTTCGTGCCTGAAAATCAACTACTTGCATTTTTAACCCATTGAAAATCTGCTATATAGAGGGAAGAACGGGTCAGCGGATAAATCTGGTTGGCGGGCTGCACAGTCAAGAGTATTTTTTGTTA
>CAMHPC010000109.1 GCA_946186945.1 uncultured Prevotella sp. | reverse complement strand
ATATTTGCAGAGTGGTGTTCACCGTTATATATTTGTGGAGTATGGTAACTGTCTGTAAAATAGCGCCCCGCAGGGGCAATGAGCACTCAGCCCAGGGCAGCGCCCTGGGTAAACGGCGTATCACATTCCATCGCCCTGAAAGGGCAAAAGCAGGTGAACGGCTTTGCTTTTGCCCTTTCAGGGCGACTATTCACTCACGCTACCACCCAGGGTGTTGCCCTGGGCTGACTGCTCGTTGGCCCTTCAGGCCGTTCATGAGACCACATGGTATATCATGACGCTGACAGCGTCACCGCTCCATAACCCGGGGGTACGGAGCGTAGCGAGCACCCCCGGCATGGCATACGGCATCCCACATGCACCCTGGAGGGTTGCCCCAAGTTCAGGATTTATAAGATGGACATGTAAAATTTCAAAACTTCAAACCATTAAGTATATGAAGAAATATTTTATTGCTTGTGTATGTGCTTTTTGCCTGTCGGTCTCCTCTCAGGCTGCTGTTCTTAATACCTCCAGCATGGCTTCCGTGCAGATGCAAAACAGCCAACCTAAGGATGCAGGAGTGCAGTTCCTCAAGACCTTCTATCTCAGGTTCATTTTGGACGACATGCAGCAAATGGCAGACTATTACACGAAACGCCTGACGGCTAATGCTCGCAAGAAACTCGCCGACGACTACGAATACGACTGCATGCAGGGCGAATGCCTGGCATGGTGGATGTTCTCCAACACAGGTCAGGACCCTGACATCAATAGTATGCGGCGCTCATTGAAAATCACACCCGTAGGCAAAGGATGGTACAATGTGAATATGGTGGATGCTGGCAATCCTATTCTCGTCAAGGTGAAACTAGTGAAGAAGAACAAGTCATTCTTCATCGACGACTATGTCGCACAATAAATAGCCTCCTATCATGACCGTGACAGTAAAACATTTCAATGCCTTGACCACTCGTGAACTATACGAGATTATCAAGGCACGATTCAATGTGTTCTATATCGAACAGCGTTGCTTCTATCCCGATCTCGACGACATAGACTACTACAGTCACCATTTCTTTATCATGGACCAATCAAAGGTGGTGGCGTATGGCAGACTCTTTCCCGAAGACGAGACAGGTGTGTGGCACATCGGACGGGTGCTCACGGTCAGGCGAGGGGAGGGGATGGGCAGGGTGCTCATGCAGAAAATTATAGACGAGGCATGGCGGCTGGGTGCCACTCTCCTCAGAATGGATGCGCAGGAGCATGCCATCGGCTTTTACGAGAAACTCCACTTCACCGTCTGCTCCGATGTATTCATCGAAGCCGGTATCCCACATGTCAGGATGGAAATGGCAGCACCTGTGAATGATTGATTATTCTATATCTGGGAGTATGACAACCGTCTATAAGGATTACGCCCCTTTATTGGCCGTTCATGAGACCACATGGCATAACTTGACGCTGACAGCGTCACCGCTCCATAACCGAGGGTACGAGCGTAGCGAGCACCCCCGGCATGGCATGTGACATCCCACACGCACCCTGGAGGGGTGCCCCAAATGCACGATGACGGGCGACCCTTTCAGGGGCTGGCAGATGCCTCAAGCCTCTTCCACTGGGGCTTTCTTCAACTCTTCCAGAGCCTCTGACAACTGGTCGGGACATGAGGTGCTCTTGGCTCCGCAACGGATGCCACGAAGTTTACCTATCACGTCGTCTATACGTTGACCACGAACTAACTGACTGATACCCTGTAGGTTGCCATTGCAACCGCCCAAAAAGAATACTTGCTGTATCACATTGTTCTCGTCGGCTGTCACGTCTATCAATTTCGAACAGGTGCCTTGTGTCTGATACTGTATGTGCTTTGTCTTCATCTCTTCTTCTCGATTTATTTATTACACGATGCAAAGGTATTCATTTTTCCAGTTATTTCCCTGTATCGCATAGAAAAATAATATAATCCTCCGCATTATTCTTTCACTATTATGATTTTTACTTAGAACAATCTATATGGAGATTTGATTTCTTATAAATTGTATTTTATTAACTTTTTGATTTACAATTACATAAATATACACTATACTTGATTCTATTTTGATTTCGTTGTTGAAAGATGATTTCTGAACTAATTTTGCGACAGACATTTCAACCTAATGGACATCATTGCTTTTTAAGCATTCGCAAACTTAAATTGTTACTAACCTACAAAACTGTTTAGTGTATGAAAACGCTTAAATCTTTACTAACCCTATTCTTTGTCTTCCTTACAGGAGGAGCACACGCCCAAGACTTCGTCGAGTCTATCAATCAATCATCAAGGGCGGAAGCAGGCCACCGTGTCATCTATGAGATGAACGTAGGCTCGTTCACACAACAAGGTACGTTTGCTGCTGCCCAGCAACGACTCTCCGAACTGAAAAACCTCGGCGTTGACATCGTTTGGCTCATGCCCATCTATCCGCGAGGAGGAGGCATCAACAGCCCATACGCTGCCACTAATTTCCAAAAAGTGAATCCCGCATACGGATCTATCAACGACTTGAAGAACTTCGTATCCCGTGCACATCAACTCAACATGCTGGTGTGGCTCGACTGGGTGCCCAACCACACTGCAACCAATGCCGACTGGGTCTCACAACATCCCGAATATTATACCAAGAGCAACGGACAGATGATACACCCCAATGGCTATGGCGATGTGTATGAACTCAATTATGGCAATTCGGCTCTGCAAACGGCGATGAACAACTGTCTGAAATTCTGGATAGACCAGGCCGATGTGGACGGTTACCGCTGCGACTATGTGGCAAGTCCCACTATACCCAACACTTATTGGCAAAGCGCCATCTCGCAACTAAAAAACTATAAGAACAAGAATATTGAGTTCCTCGCCGAGTCAAACCTCACCTGGGACCACTATCTCGACAATGTGAACGTGGGCTTCAGTTACGACTACGCATGGTCGTTCCAGACCGACCTCGTCAATCTGGGCAACGGCACCTCTGCCTCTTCACTGAAAAATATTGGAACTACCATGATAGACGCATCGAAGTACAACTTCAGTCGTATGCTCTACATCACCAATCACGACCAGAACTGGAACGAGGGCAATCATACTCTCTCTGCCAAGTACGGCGACAACAGGTACCTCTTCACCGTGTTCTACTACACCCTCTATGGCATGCCGCTGCTCTACAACGGTCAGGAGATTGGCGGAGAACAGGCACTCAACTATTTCAATGATGACAAAATCAATTGGAATAGTGTAGACAACAAAATGAAAAATACCGTACGTACACTCTGCGCTCTCAAGCACAACCAGGCTGCAATGGGCGATAAGGTGGCTGTCAACTGGCTGAATACCAACAATTCAAACGTGCTGGCATACTCACGCAAGTCGGGCAACAGCGAGGTGCTCGTCATCCTCAATCTCGCCACCAGCCAGAAGACTGTCAGCATTTCCGGACTCAATGCCGGCTCATGGAGCCAGTGGCTCAACAGCAGCAATATAGCATCGGGCGTCAGCCGCTCTTCGCTCAATATCAGTGCCACTCAGAGTTTCACTATTCCTGCCAAGGGCTACTCCGTGTATGTGCGCGAAGGTGCTGCCTCAAACCCCACGTACAACGGCGAGGTGTATACTCCCTATCTAGACAATGCCAATGAGGTGTCGGTGTTCTTCGAGACAAAAACCTCCGCCAATTACGCTGGATGGGTGTGGGGCAGCCTCGGCGGTGGCGATGCCTATTGCTCCAATACCGCCTGGCCAGGCGATGCACTGGTGCTGAAAGGCAGGACAGCCTCGGGCGCATATATCTACAAACTCACCCTCACCCGTACCTCTTCGGTGCCCTCCAACCTTATCATATCCAAGGACAACGGCAATACCAAAATATACGATGGTGTCACCTTCACAAACCACGGATACTATGTGGAAGGCAACAACAATAGCACCCGCACCATCTCTACCAAACCCGCTTATACTGGCGAGGTTTATACTCCGATGCTCGACAATGCCAATGAAGTGTCTATATTTTTCGAGACGAAAAACCAGACCTCCTATGCCGGATGGGTGTGGGGCAGCCTGGGGGGCGGCGAGGCGTATTGCCAGAACACCTCATGGCCAGGCGATGCCCTGGTGCTCAAGGGCCGCAGTTCATCGGGTGCGTACATCTATAAACTCACTCTCACCAAGACCAGTTCTATTCCCACCAACTTCATCATATCCAAAGACAACGGAAACACTAAGATATACGATGGCATATCATTCGCCAATCACGGATATTATGTGGAGGGCAATAATAACAGCACCAAACTCATAACACAGGTTTCCGACGTGTATACTCCTGTGCTCGACAATGCCAACGAAGTGTCTATCTTCTTCGAGACAAAGACCAAGACTTCCTACGCCGGATGGGTGTGGGGCAGCCTGGGTGGAGGCGATGCTTATTGCCAGAATACCTCATGGCCCGGCGATGCACTCGTATACAAAGGCAAGACCACTACCGGTGCCTATATCTACAAACTCACTCTCACCAAGACCTCTTCGGTGCCCTCCAACCTTATCATATCCAAGGACAACGGCAACACCAAGATATACGACGGTGTCACCTTCACAAACCACGGATACTATGTGGAAGGCAACAACAGCAGCACCCGCACCATCTCCTCTGCACGCTATCTGGTCACTGCCATTGAGCAGGTGGAAAACCCCGCCACTCTCAAATCCGACAGACAGGTTATCTATACTATCAACGGTGTGCGAGTAGACCGTCCCACAAAGCGAGGCATATATATCGTCAATGGCAAAAAGATGATCCTCGGCGAGTAACTCTCTTTTCCCCACACTATAAAAACAATGGACCATTGCGAGCAATCGCGGTGGTCCTACTTTTTTGTATTTCAGATATTCTTCGTACCTTTGCAGACCACTACTGCCTTCACTGTGCCACGGAGCAAAAGAGGGGGGGGCGGTGGGACGAATTGTACTATGTAAAATAAAGGAAAATACTGTTATGGAATATATGTCGCAAGAGGGATACGACAAACTGGTGGCTGAACTGCACCAACTGGAATGCGTGGATCTGCCGCAGGTGAGAGAGGCTATAGCCGAGGCACGCGATAAAGGCGACCTGAGCGAAAACTTCGAATATCACGCTGCCAAGCGCGAACAGGCTCGTATCCTCGGACGCATACGCTTCAAACAGCGTGTGCTGGAACATGCACGGGTGCTCGATAAATCACTCCTCGGGGGCGATGCCATCGGACTGCTCAGCCGTGTGGAGATATCCAATCTGAAAACCAACCACCGCATGACGTATACCATCGTCAGCCCTCACGAAGCGAACATGAGAGAAGGGAAAATCTCTGTCAAATCGCCCATAGCACATGCCCTGATGGGTAAGAAGAAGGGCGATGTGGTCACTGTCAACGTGCCTGCGGGGGTGGTGTCGCTCAGAGTGGAAAACGTGTCGCTTTAAGACCAGTCAATAGAACTAAGCAGAGGAGGATTATGATATGAGCAAGTCTCTATACAGATTCAGACAGTTGGGCGGGTGGCGACTGATACGCACCTACGCCCACATGGGCATTCTCGGTTTCACAGCCCGTAAGTGCATCGGTGCACTCATCAGCGGCAAACCTCTCAAACAGGTGCACCCGCTGATATCCGCCAAGGTGGTGCCCATACTCAGGGAGAAGTACAGACCTCTGGCAAAACGCCTACTCGAACAGTATAGCGACAGTCAGTCGCACGTCAATAGCGATACGGTGTACAACTGCTGGATGCAGGGCATGGACGATGCGCCACCACTGGTGAAGGCTTGCCTGCGCTCTCAACGGGAGTACATACCCCACAAACACTTCGTCATGGTCACCGAGCAGAATTTCAGGCAACTGGTCTCGCTGCCGCAGTTCATCCTGGATAAGTATGAGCGTGGCATAATCCCACACGCCCATTTCACCGACCTCATACGCCTCGAACTGCTCATCGAGCATGGTGGCACGTGGATAGACTCTACCGTGCTCTTCACCTCCGACAAATATCCCGACACCATAATGCGCTGTCCGCTGTTCATGTTTCAGTACTGTCACCCCACCACCAAGGCATTCCGTGGCATATCCAACTGGTTCATTTCTGCTCACAGCCACAACCGCCTGCTCACCGTGCTGCGAGATATGCTCTTCGAATACTGGCGTGAGTATGACTGTGTGACGGAGTATTATGTCTTCCACCTCTTCTTCCGTTTCATCGCCGAATACTGTCCCGATGAGGTGGCTGCCATGCCACATGGTCTCAGCATATACACGCTGCAGATGGCAAATTATCTGGAAGTAGCCTACGATGAGCAGACATTCAGTCGCGTCACCGCCAAATGCCCCATACACAAATTGGATTTCAGAAAGGAAAAACTCACTGTGGATGGCAAACCCACACTCTGCCAACATCTTTTGAAGCAGTGGGAGCAGGGATAAAACAGATAAACGGAAAGTAATGAATTCACTGACGGATTATTTCGCAAACGTACACCAGGGTGTCGGTTTCATACACTCTTGCCCGGAATTGGCAGAGTGTGTGCAGCGGTTGGGTTTTTTACCGCTGCTGGAAAGTGGCATACAGGGCTATGCCGCAGAGAGTATGATGGCAGAGGAGTGCCGCTACACACAGTTTGACGACGGTTCATGGGAGTGGCCTCTGTGGCAGTGGAAAGGCTCTGTGCTGCGCGAGGGAGGCTGTGTATACGGCAGGTTCTTCGCCGGCAAGGCAGGGTTTATCAGTCGTGAGTGGTGGAGCGATTTCTACAACTGGCGGCGCAGCAGCCATCCCGCGCCCGAGGAGGGCAGCATAGAGGATATCATCCTCACCACACTGCGCGAGAATGGCAGCATGATCACCCGCCATCTGCGTGCCGCCTGCGCGTTTACCGGCAATAACATGCGGTCTAAGTTTGATGCTTACGTCAACCGCTTGCAGATGAGCACATACATCGTCACCGAGGATTTCGTATATCCCGTAGACAAACACGGACGTGAATATGGGTTCGGTTGGTCGCTGCTCACCACTCCCGAACTGCTGTTGGGCGCAGAGGCATGCCTTTGCAGCCGTACACCTCAGGAGTCCTATCAGCGAATGGCAGAACATCTCGCACAAATCTTACCTGCCGCCACAGAGAAGCAAATCAGCAGGCTGCTCAAGTGAGTACAGGAAATAGAAGAGAATTTCCCTTTTCGGATAATTAAAGCCTGTCAACTACAACGAGATAATATAGGTGTTGTCTTTTTACAGTTCGAACAAATCGTTTAGTTGTATTTCTGCCTGAATGTCCCCCCAGTATTCATTCCGAGTTATGCCATCTGTGGTAATCATAATATATACCGCTATAAACAGAGAGTACTCTTCGTGGAGGGCATTCTGTAATACTCGTTTTTCTTACTCTCGACCAATTAGCATGGCATACAATATTTTTGAATTACTTTGCAAAGATAGTACTTTTTCGTGAGAAAACAAGCGGAAAGATAAGAATTGGACGAGTTACCGCTGGTTTACTAACGAAATTCAATGTTTTTGGAAGATGTAAACAAAATAATCACTGTAAGAAAAAAAGAGAGTCCACTGACCACAGTGGACTCTCTTTTTTCTTATACGGTTGTCTGTTTATTCTGCCAAGAGGGCATCGGCGAGAGTCTCGAGTTTTGCTATGGTGTCAGCCTTGACCGTCGACTCCACAGTGACCACGGGCTCCACTATCGTTATCTGCTTCATCGCCTCCATCGCCTCGCGCATCTTCTTGCCGGCGACGGGAGCCCACGAGCCGTTCTCTATGATGGCGACATGGCGCTTCTGATAGTTCTTTATGGCCAGGTGATGTATGAAATCATTCATGATAGGCATCACACCGGCATCATAGGTGGGAGCAGCGAGCACCATGCGGTCATAGCGGAAGGCATCCTCCACACACTCGTGCAGGTCGTCGCGGCGCAGGTCGGCTATGCTTACCTTCACGTCACTCTTCTCGCGTAGTATCTCCGCCAGTTTCTGGGCAGCCTTCTCCGTATTGCCGTGCAGTGAGCAGTAGGCTATGAATATGCCCTTGTCCTCGGGTTCGTAGGCACTCCAGGTGTTGTATGTGCTGACGTAGTATTCCAGGTTTTCGTCGAGCACCGGTCCGTGGAGCGGACAGATCTTCTTTATCTCCAGCGCACCGATCTTCTTGAGCAGAGCCTGCACCTGTGCCCCGTATTTGCCCACTATGTTGAAATAGTAGCGGCGTGCCTCGCATGCCCATCCCTCGGGGTCGTCGAAACTCAGTGCACCGAATTTTCCGAAGGCATCGGCAGAGAACAGTATCTTCTCCTTCTGCTCATATTCCATTATCACCTCCGGCCAGTGCACCATACCCGCGGTGAAGAACTGCAGGGTGTGTTCGCCGAGTGCGAGGGTGTCGTTGTCCTTCACGGTGATGATGCGCTCGGGTGCCACGGGTTCGCCGAAGAAGCGTGCCATCATCTTCACTGCCTGTGCAGAGCATACCACCTGCATGGCAGGGTAGGTGAGGAGCATCTCTCTCACCAGCGCAGAGTGGTCGGGCTCCATGTGGCTCACCACGAGATAGTCGGGAGTGCGCCCGCCGAGCACCTCGGCGAGGTTGGCTTTCCATTCTTCACTCTTGCGCGCATCGATAGTGTCGAGCACGGCTATCTTCTCATCCACTATGACGTGTGAGTTATAGGATATACCTTCAGGTGTTTCGTACTGACCTTCAAACAGGTCCAGTTCGCGGTCGTCGGCTCCGATGTAATAGATGTTGTCTGCTATTTTGTTCATTTCTCTTTGATAAAAAATTGTGAACCATCAGGCACTGTCGTCCCAATCGTTCGTTACTACGTCACAAAGTTCGCAATAATTCTTGGAACCTACAAGGTTTTATATCGAAAAAATACACTATCTTTGCTGCATCCTACCGTAATATTTCAGTTTCATAGCAACAAAGTATCTAATTCTCAATTCTATAAGCAAATGACCAACCGTCAGGTGTTTGCCAACATGGGCTCTGACGGAATGACAATAGACGATAGGGGAAACATCTACCTCACTGGCGACGGCGTGACCGTCTTCGACAAGAATGGCGAGAAGATAGCCCATTTCCCCATCCCCGAGGACTGGATAGCCAACGTCTGTTTTGGCGGAAAAGACCGCGACGTGCTCTTCATCACAGCATCAAAATCCGTCTA
>CAMHPC010000108.1 GCA_946186945.1 uncultured Prevotella sp. | reverse complement strand
TGAAGCAGTACGGTCTGACCCTACTGCTGCTGCTATTGATGTTGGTGCCCCAGTCGTGTATCCCCTCCTACAAACTCAATGGCGCCAGCATAGACTACAACAAGACCAAGACCATTCAGATATCCGACTTCCCCATCCGTGCCGCCTATGTGTGGTCGCCGATGATGTCGATATTCAACAATGAGTTGAAAGACCGTTTTGCCGCCCAGACCCGCCTAGAGCAAGTACGCAGGAACGGCGACCTGATATTGGACGGTGAGATAACCCAATACAACCAGCGCAACAAGAGCGTATCGAGCGAGGGTTACTCGGAGCAGGCAGAACTGTCGATGACCGTGCATGTGCGCTACACCAACAACGCCAACCACCAGGAGGACTTTGAGCGCGACTTCACCGCCACCTCCACTTACCCCACCACCACATCTCTGAACAGCGTGCAGGAAGGATTGGTGACCGACATGGTGAAGGAGATAGTAGATCAGATATTCAACGCCACAGTGGCGAACTGGTAAGAAAGGAGAATCCACCATGCGTCTGTCCCATCTCATCCACCATCCCGAAGACATGAACAAGGAGACACTGTACGAATTGCGCACCTTGTTGGCCCAGTATCCCTATCATCAGGCAGCCCGTCTGCTACTCCTCAAGAACCTATACCTGCTGCACGACAGTTCCTTTGACGACGAGTTGCGCGCTGCCGCCATCCACATCACCGACCGTGAGCGTCTGTTTGAGATGGTAGAATCCGTGCACCACATCCGCCGCAGAGCCCCACAGCCCACGCCGGAAACCGAGTCACAGGCTGCCAAGGCGAGCAGCCGCCCCATGCGTGAGAAGTCGAAGAAGCGCGCCCCCAACAGTGCCGATGCCACCATAGACTATGTGGCATACCTGATAGAGAGTGGTGCGAGCGACGAGCATGACGTGCCCGCCATGGCCGGTCAGGACCTGATAGACCAGTTTATCAGCCAGAGCGACAGCAAGCCCACACTGAAGGACGAGCCCGAATACACCCCTCAAGTGTCCTCGAAGAGTGAAGAAAAAGGTGGCGACGGCGGATATTTCACCGAGACCTTGGCCAAGATATACATAAAACAGGGTAGATATTCAAAAGCTTTAGAAATAATTAAGCGATTAAATTTGAATTATCCAAAAAAAAGTGTTTACTTTGCAGACCAAATCCGTTTTTTGGAACGTTTGATAACAATAAACAACAATAAATAGACAGTAAAATGTACACATTTTTCGTTATTCTCATCGTCATTGCGGCGCTTCTTATGATATTCATAGTGTTGATACAGGAGAGCAAGGGTGGCGGTTTGTCGTCCAACGTATCTAGTGCGAACCAGATGCTTGGTGTGCGCAAGACCACCGACTTTGTAGAGAAGGCCACTTGGGGTTTGGCAATAGCCATGGTAGTACTGAGTGTATTCTGCGCTTCCGTTGCTCCCACTGCCAGCAGTGTGAAGAGTGCCGTTCAGACCACAGAGAATCCTCTTGCCAATCCTGCCACCCAGCAGAACTTCGGTGCCAGTCAGCAAGCCGCTCCTGCTGCCAAGGGTGCTCCCGCTGCTCAGGGTGCTGCTCCTGCTGCTCCTACTCAGGCTCCAGCTGCACCTAAGGCTCCCCAGAACTGATGAGAGAGGAGTGTCGGATGCGTTTGTGGTGTGAAGAGGAATTGTCATGATTATTCGCACTGCCACGACTTCTGATGCTCAGGCATTACTGGCCATCTATGCGCCCTACATAGAGCATACGGCCATTACATTCGAATATGATGTACCTACGGTAGAGGCCTTTGCCCACCGTATAGAGGAGGTATTGCACTACTATCCTTGGCTTATAGCCGAGGATGGTGGTGTTGTTTTAGGCTATGCCTACGCCCATCGTTTCCACGAGCGTGCCGCCTGTCGCTGGTCAGCAGAGAGCAGTATATACCTGAGTCAGAGTAGTCGTGGTCGTGGCATAGGTCACGCCTTGCAGCAGGCATTAGAGCGTGAGTTGGTGGAGCGTGGCATAAAGAACTTGTATATTAGCATAGCCTACACTGACGAGACCGATGAGCATCTGCCCGTCGGCAGCATCCCTTTCCACGAGCATGAAGGTTTCAAGAAGGTGGCACATTTCCACAAATGCGGTGTAAAATTCGGCCGTTGGTACGACCTGATATGGATGGAAAAGATGCTTGGAGAGCATGAATAGAGACGCCGACAGACCAGAGTAGGCTAAGACCGGATAAACAAAACAGTTAATGGCAAACCATCTGGCTTGCCATTAACTGTTAGATAGAGGACTCTACTCTCAGTCATCGTATCCCATAAACTCGCCCTGGTGGTTGAACTTCAGCTCCATGCCGTTTGAGAGCTCTACGTCATAGCCGTAGCGTTCCTTGTCTATCTTTATTACTGCTGCGCCATTGCAGTTGGACATCACAAATTGCCGTATGGCGGCGGGCACGATGCTGGCTGGTACGGGTGCCGTGTGGCAGTCCACCTTGTCGAAGGTGCCGTTGTTGTCGAAGTCGATCTCCGTGCCGTCGTTGAGGCTCACCTCGTACTTGGTTTTCATAAACTCTGTGTCCTTTTCCGCATAGACGATGGTGCGGCCGGGGAAGTTCTGCTGAACGAAGGACTTGGCTGCAGCTGGCAGCTGTGCAGCCGGTATGGGCATGTCGTGTGCGTTACATACTGTGTTGGCTGTGAAGAGGCAAACAATTGCTGCGAAGAATAATTTTGTACGTTTCATAGTTGTGAAATTTTTAATTGTTAATATTTTGTTTTTTTGTTCTTTCTGTCTCTGGTTTTTTCCTTTCGACATTGCAAAGATACACCCATGTTCAGGTGCGAAACAAGAAAAATGGCATTTTCATGATTGCTTTGCTGAGCCAACTAACCGAAACTGCGACACCTGCGAAAACGGCACTGAAATCTGTCGCAAAGGGCGGCATATTTCATGAAGATTCGTAAAGGAAGAGATAAAATCCACGTAAGATTTGGAGGCAACCGGAAAAAGCACTACTTTTGCCGTATACTGAGAACTACTGACAATTACAATCAAGCCTGCGACTGACATGAAGAAACACAGTCCACGAAGCACCTCGCTCTTCCACTACTACCTTCGCGACCACCTGGGCAGCGTGAGGGTGGTGTTCAACGAGAACGACTCGGTGGAGCAGGTGAACCACTACTATCCTAGCGGCGTGCTGATGGACGTGAGCACCGGTGCCGATACACAGCCGATGAAGTACACGGGCAAGGAGCTGGTGCGCGAGTGGGGCATGGAGTCCTACGACTACGGTGCCAGGTGGATGCTGCCCGTCACAGGCCCGATGTTCACCCAGCCAGACCCGCTCTCGGAGAAGTACTACGACATCTCGCCCTACGCATACTGCAAGGGCAACTTCATGAACGCCGTGGACCCGGACGGGAGGGAGATAGTTATTACAGGGCCATTGGCATATATGGCGGTACAACAGCTTCAGGATCGCCTTGGTAATAAAGTTCAACTAAGTTTAACCGTTGATAATTTTCTTTGTTACAATATTGTAGGTAAAGGCCACTTGAATAAGAACGCAAGAAGGATTATTGACATGATTGACAATTGTGGTATTACAGTTAAAGTGACTACCACAGACAGAATAATGACTTCAACTGGTAATCTTTTCATAGGGGGTGCCTTTATGGGTAATAATGTTGAACTGAACGAAAATGGAGATGTTATACACACAACCGCTTTCCAAGAGGTAAATCCCGAGGTGCTTGAAAAGGCCGATGCGTATTCGCCGAAAGGAACATTTATTATGCACGAGTTGACAGAGGCTTACGAGGGAGCCAAGATATCTTTAGATAATAAAGTATCAAGTCCGTACGCATTTGGAGGGAATTCTGTTTATGAAAAAGCTCATAAAAAAGCAACATTCCAACCTTGTGTAAAAGCAAGATATTACGATAAAGAAGGAAATGAAATAAATAGTAGTAATGGTGCCGTTCGAGCAGAATGGTATGTGAAACCCTATGAATTATCAGAGCATGAGAAAATTATCCAAACAATTCCGTAATGTTATATTTACCTGTGCTTTGTTTACGTGCATGTTACAATATAGTTGTAAGACTGTAGAGAAAAATGGATCGAGTACGGTTCTTACTGTAAAGAAAATAAAGAAATACAAAAATGGCGTGTACGTGATACATGCCAGCAGAAATGATAGCATCTTCAAAATAGTAAGTTTGTATGATGAGAGGGCTGCAAAGAAACAGTTATTGGTAAAAGGCATGAAGTTCGATGTGCCAATAGTAACTAGGCACGATGTGTTGGAAAAAGCATTGGGAGTTACTATAATGAAAAAACTAGGTGTAGTTGAGGTCTTTCGTGGCGTTGAGGTTCCACCAGATCCGGGTAAAGTAGATGTCTGGATTTGTGAGAATGAGGGCGATTTGAATGGCCCTTTTCTTACGAGATGAGAACACCTTGCCATACAACGGAATGTCAAAACAAAAAAATCATGAATCGTTTGAACTTAATCAGAAATAGGCATACTTTTGAGTCACTGTCATTTGTCACAAGGCTTTCTGCACGTACTAATTTCAAAGATGTGAAAGTAAACGGACAAACGTCTTTTGCTTACCCGTCAATATATACGAATGCCCGACAAAATACGGATGAAATAATGAATGGACATTTCTCCTATCCAACCTATATTGTTGGTGCTGAAGAATTTGGTCCTATCGGAAAATGCTTTCCAACATTTTCTTTTATAGATCCGATGCGAACCAGTATAAATGGAAGGGGAACAGTATATAATTATTTTCAGCCAGGAAGGAGGTACAGACGCTAATGAAAAAAATCCTGATATTATGTGTAACAACGATTTTATTGTTAATATAATCTTATGCTCCTCGTAACGTGGATTTGATTCCGTTTGATTGGAAAAAAACCAGAGGAGTAGAATGGGATTTTCCCGAATTTATTTACTTTAAAGGCGATTCTTGTTATACATATCAGTGGCCAATAATCAGGAGGGGTGATAGATTTGTTGGTATCGTATTTGTTTATTTTGCTCAGCGATTAATCATTTATTCTCCAAAGGACAATGCGTTCGCTTTTTATATGTTTATTTAGTGGAAAAGTCTTTTTGGATAATATAGGCGGCACCTCAAGAACAAAAATGTGCTAGCACATTTTGTGTTCTCTTCGGTTTGCACTATCTTTGTATAAGATAGGCTGCGGTTCGGAAGAAAAAATAAATCTATTTATTTTGTTCTTCTCTCACCTTGCACTATCTTTGCAACAACGGTAAATCCCCAAACACCTGAAAACAATAACCAATGACTGATATGGATACTAGCAAGATGAAAACGAAAGTACTATTATTCTCACTTATGTTTGTGATGTCCCAACAAGTGTTCGGATATACAATTAAGACCGATACTGTTGTGATACATTATGAGAAATATCAGTTAGAGCAGATAATTGTGTCTATAAATAATACTGATGATGAACCGCTGTGGATATGGCTTGATGAGGCAGGCAAATATCAAAATGAAAAGAAGGCAATAAAGCATTATCTTATGGATAGGCATGGCTTTGATTTCTCTATATACGATATAGGAACAGAAACTGAAATGGATGGTTGTTGGTGGAATCCTGACAATAAATATTTCGCTTTTATCAAATATCTGGAACCAGGAAAGTTTTTCACTATCGTTCTTTATCGTGAAATAAAACCTAAAAAAAACTATTTCGAGAGAGAAAAAAACGAAGGCTGTATTGAGAGTGAAAAAGAATTTATAGAAAAACATAAGTCGGAAACATATCTAGAACAATACAGAAAGAAATATTTCGAGGATAATAAGCATATTGTTGACGTTGTCAAGATATACACAGATAGGCAAATCGATGAATATTGTCCAGGAATTGATAGGGAGTATTATGGAGTAAAAAGAATTTCCTACCCTCACGATATAATAACTTGCCCGATAAAAGCGTATCAACATGAGAAATAGTTTCTTTATACAGATTTTGTGTTTGTTGCTGCTTGCATGCACCAGTGGTTCTGATGAGGTATATAACGCCACGCTACTGGAAGTCCATGATACAAATCCTATACAAATCCTTCACCTTGGACCGAGTCGGAGCGTTTGGATAAACGCAAAAGGTGTGAAGCGACATGTAACATTCATATATTCCGTAAACAATCCAAATGACAGCACATGTATGCTCCCCATAAATATTACCGCTTCTGCAAATGGAAAGACTGTTAAGCCTACATGCTCAGTAAAAGACACGCTCCATCTATCTCCAAAAGAGAAAACACGTGTATCCATCACTCTTAGTGATGATAATTTGTCAGAATTGTTACTGGTTTCAGATACCTTGAACACGACAAGTATTATACAGTTCGTTCATTTTGAAAACACGGTGAAAGAAGAGTTGTCAGGAACAAGTCATGCACCCACGATACTGTTTACACGTAACTCTCCTGTATACGTATGTGAGGAAGTACAATTATGCAAAACTCATAATCGCAAAGAAGAATGAGACAGACAAGTTTAGTTATAATCGTCCTTTTCTTGTTTTCCTGCTGCAAAGAAAAGGTATGCCAGATAAAATTGCTGCGTATTTCCGATCAGTTCCCATGCGTGCCCGTGTCAACAACCAAGGATAGCATTGGGGGAGATAGAACAATACATATTTGGTTCAGAATCACGAACCCAACAGATGAGAATCTGACAGTTAAGATTGACATAGATGCGCTGTATAATGGTAAGAGGACAAGGCTTCATTCTTGGTATGGTCAATCCCATTATATGCATCCTAATGATACCGCCGTGTCTGAACTTTGGTTTAAAAAGAACAACTTTGAGGAATTGGGAATAGACGATGGGACAATAAGTCCACTTGACCTGATTAGTTTGCTCACCTTCGAACGACATAAACCACTTTCGAACAATGACTCTGACCATGATGGTACAGACATAGAATTTATTACTCCTTCTTTCGTATACATTTTCACCAATCGCTGTGATGATATGCATTGCAAATAATCATTTACTTAGCTGACACCATATCGGACAAGCTGTGCGGCTTGCCCGATAGGATTGACGGAGAAACAGGCGATAAAGATATGTTCTTATGTCCGTCTCTCAGTCGTCGTATCCCATGAACCCACCCTGGTGGTTGAACTTCAGCTCCATGCCGTTTGAGAGTTCGATGTCGTAGCCGTAGCGTTCCTTGTCTATCTTTGTCACTGCTGCACCGGCGAAATTGGCTTTCACAAACTGCTGGATGGCGGCGGGCACGATGCTGGCTGGTACGGGTGCCGTGTGGCAGTCCACCTTGTCGAAGGTGCCGTTGTTGTCGAAGTCGATCTCCGTGCCGTCGTTGAGGCTCACCTCGTACTTGGTTTTCATAAACTCTGTGTCCTTTTCCGCATAGACGATGGTGCGGCCGGGGAAGTTCTGCTGAACGAAGGCCTTGGCTGCTGCTGGCAGCTGAGCTGCCGGTATGGGCATGTCGTGAGCGTTACATACTGTGTTGGCTGCGAGGAGGCACCCTTTTAGGGTGCATTGGTGGATATGTCGTGTTGCCCGGGGGGTTTAATAAGTGGTGACATTATTCTAACGGATAACATATCCGTAACTTAATTCAGTCGGATAGCATATCCGATTGAACAGGGACGGAACAGAGGTATACTGTAGTTCATAAAGGGCGGGAAAAACGAGGAAAATTGGCACATTATATAAAAAAAAGCGTAGAATTATATTTGAATATCAGGAAAAAAGAGTAATTTTGCACCCTGTTTCCGGCATTGCCAGAGATGGCATGTCGACATATCCATAAAGTCTAACTTTATTAATTATTTATTTTTTTAATCAATTTTATGTCAAACCTTAAAAATGTCCAGCCGTTGGACGACTTCAATTGGGAAGAATTTGAGAACGGCACCAGCGCAAGCGTTAGCAAGGAAGAATTGCAGAAGGCTTACGACGAGACCCTCAACAAAGTGAGCGAGCATCAGGTTGTTGAAGGTAAAGTAATCTCTGTTGACAAGAAGGAAGTAGTGGTCAACATAGGTTACAAGAGCGACGGTATCATCTCCGCCAGCGAGTTCCGCTACAACCCCGACCTGAAAGTGGGTGATATGGTGGAAGTATATGTAGAGAATCAGGAAGACAAGAAAGGCCAGTTGATACTGAGTCACCGCAAGGCCCGTCTGAGCAAGAGCTGGGAGCGTGTGAACAGTGCATTGGAGAATGAGGAAGTGATCCAGGGCTTCATCAAGTGTCGCACCAAGGGTGGTATGATAGTTGATGTATTCGGCATTGAGGCATTCCTCCCTGGCAGCCAGATAGACGTTCATCCCATCCGCGACTACGACGTGTTTGTGGGCAAGACCATGGAATTCAAGGTAGTGAAGATCAACCAGGAGTTCAAGAATGTGGTAGTGTCTCACAAGGCCCTGATCGAGGCAGAGTTGGAGCAGCAGCGCAAGGAGATAATCGACAAGTTGGAGAAGGGTCAGATACTGGAAGGTACCGTAAAGAACATCACCTCTTACGGTGTGTTTGTGGACCTTGGCGGTATAGACGGACTGGTTCACATCACCGATTTGTCATGGGGTCGTGTGAGCGATCCTCACGAAGTAGTGAGTCTGGATCAGAAGATCAACGTTGTTATCCTTGACTTCGACGATGAGAAGAAGCGCATAGCCCTTGGTCTGAAGCAGTTGACCAAGCATCCTTGGGATGCACTGGATGCCGACCTGAAGGTAGGCGACCATGTGAAGGGCAAGGTAGTGGTGATAGCCGACTACGGTGCATTTGTAGAGATAGCTCCTGGTGTAGAGGGTCTGATACACGTGTCGGAGATGAGTTGGAGTCAGCACCTGCGCAGTGCTCAGGAGTTCCTGCATGTAGGCGACGAGGTAGAGGCAGTGATACTGACCCTGGACCGCGACGAACGCAAGATGTCACTTGGCATCAAGCAGTTGAAGGAAGATCCATGGGAGACCATCGAGGTGAAGTATCCCGTTGGTTCACGTCACACCGCCAAGGTGCGCAACTTCACCAACTTCGGTATCTTCGTAGAGTTGGAAGAGGGTGTGGACGGTCTGATACACATCAGCGACCTGTCATGGACCAAGAAGGTGAAGCATCCTTCAGAGTTCACCCAGGTAGGTGCCACCATCGACGTGGTAGTGCTCGAGATAGACAAGGACAACCGTCGTCTGAGCCTTGG
>CAMHPC010000107.1 GCA_946186945.1 uncultured Prevotella sp. | reverse complement strand
AGCACGTGATTTGTAATCTCGGGGTCGTTGGTTCGAATCCGACAAGAGGCTCTGAAATAGAATTTTGTGAAAAGGATAGGCTCCCGCCTATCCTTTTTTGTACGACGCACTGGGCATTCGCACCGAGACGGGGTGCAAAGGGTTTAAGTATGAGATTTTAGTTAAAAAATATTAAATATTTAACTAAATCGTCCACGATATATGAATTTCGATGTATATTTGCATCGCAAACGATACTTAAATCGTCACTCAGAATAAAAGAGTCGCCCTTGGGTATCTTGCCCAACTACAGAGACACAGAATTAAGACAATGGTTTGAAGCCATACATACAAAGCAGACGACCGACAATTATGCATGCAGAATTACAACTAGACAATCAGGTATGCTTTCGCCTATATACCGCTGCCCGACTGATCACTCAGGCCTACACACCTATTCTGACAGAATTGGGCATCACCTATCCACAGTATATAGTGCTGATGGTACTTTGGGAAAAGGACAAGCAGCCTGTGAACGACATAGCGCACCGCTTGCTGTTGGAGACCAACACCGTCACTCCCCTGTTACAGCGTATGGAGAAGATGGGGATAGTGACCCGCAAGAAGGGTGAGCAGGACAAGCGTCAGCAGATAGTCAGTCTGACCGAGAAAGGGCGCGCGATGGAAGAGCAGGCATATCTGCTTATACCGTCTGGCATGAGAGATCAACTGTCTGCCTGTCCCCTGAACATGCAGGACTACATGCGGTTGGCGAGCGAGTTGGACTCGATAATTGAAGCGTTGAAAAAGAAATAAGATTCGTTTTTATAAATATTCGTTCCAGTAAGAAGTATATTGAATGTACCAAGAGAATTTACTCAGCTTATAAAAAGGGTACAGAATACGGGGGTCCGTCAGAGATGATTCACCCCCGCTTTTTTGTTTTCTCACATGATTATTATGTAGCAGGCATCCCTACTTATAGTAGGTGATGATGCGAGTGGTCAGTTTTCCTTTCTGGTCCTTTCGACTGGTCCAGTTGCCATAGTTGTCTTTTTTCACTATGGTATAAGAATAATTGTGAGTTTCGCCATCGCTGTTGTCATCTCCCATTTCAGGTGCGATTTCCATTTTCTCCTTCGACACGTAGCCGTCAGCATCGTAAGAGAGTTCTCTGTACACATCATCGTATGCTATCACAGTGGCCAAGCCCTGCGCGTTGTATTCGATATTGCAACTGCCATAGCCATCTGCGCTACCACTGACGATACGTTTGTTCTTATCGCGTTCGATGCCACCAGGGAACAGCACTTTCAGCGGTTGACCGTCCTGAGTGAGCCAAAATCCGTTTTTATCGAAGGTATAGGTGACAGTGAAGCCATCGTTGGTTTGTTTGCACTCTTTCACCGGTCCCCGCAGGTCATAGAGTCCCAGTTCTCCCCTACCAGGTTTATGCTGAGAAACGGCGACCTTGCCTGATTTCGTCGATATAAATGATTTTTTAGGGCTTAGAGAATTGAAGAAAGCCGTTGTGTGAGCACAGGTGCCTCGGATCGGCGTATGGCAAGCGTGATGGTACAGTCATTGTCGAACTGTTGTGAGATGACACGTGGTTGCATATCCTTGATGACCTTCATCACCTCATTCATCTGCAAGTAAGAGAAATGATGTGTGATTATCTCCTCCACCTGTCGCGACACGACCTCGGCATTATCGAGCGCATCGGCAGCCGCTGTGCGATAAGCCACGATGAGTCCGCCGGTACCAAGATTGATGCCACCATAATATCTCACCACCACCACAAGGATATTGGTGAGCGAGCGGGTAATAATCTGTCCGTGAATAGGTTTGCCTGCAGTGGACGAGGGTTCACCGTCGTCGTTGGCACGATATTCAGAACCATCAGCGCCCAGCACGTAAGCATAGCAAACGTGCCGGGCGTCGTAGAATCGTTTACGATATTGTCTCACCAGTTCCTGCACCTGTTCCACGCTATCCACGGGGTGAGCGAAGGCATAGAACTTGCTTCTCTTCTCAGTGTAGTAGCCCTCGGAAGGAGCAGCAATGGTGTTATACTCGTCCATATCAGTCCAGACTATGGATGACGAGTCCGGACCTGAGTTTAGGTTCAAACCAAGTAGCCTTGGGCGGCATGATCTTGCCAGAGTCGGCTATGCTCATTATTTGCTTCATGGACACGGGATATAGAGCCAATGCAGCACGCATCTCGCCACTGTCCACCCTACGCTTCAGTTCGCCCAGTCCGCGCAGTCCACCAACGAAGTCGATGCGTTTCGAAGAGCGCAGGTCTGTGATATTGAGTATCTCATCGAGTATGAGGCGTGAAGAGATATCCACATCGAGCACTCCGATAGGGTCAGAGTCGTCGTAAGTGCCATCATGTGCAGAGAGAGAGTACCACTGCCCGTCGAGGTAGAGTGAGAACTCATGCAGGTGAGCGGGAGCATAGGGCTCGTCACCTTTGAGCACCACGTCGAAGTTTTTCGAGAGAGCCTCGAGAAACTCCTCCGACGACAGTCCGTTGAGGTCGGTCACCACGCGGTTGTAGTCGAGGATGGTGAGTTGTGAAGCCTGGAAGCAGACAGCCATGAAGTAGTTGTACTCTTCATCACCCTTGTGATTGGGGTTCTGTTTCTGCTTCTCTGCCCCCACGAGGGCGGCAGCTGCCGAGCGGTGGTGACCGTCGGCAATATAGAGAGCCGGCATCTTGGCAAACTCCTCAGTCACAGTGCGCATGTCGTCAGCATCGCTGATAATCCAGAACTGGTGACGGAAGCCGTCGATGGGTGCGATGAAGTCATACTCAGGCGTAGTAACTGCATACTTACGCAGCAGGGCGTCGAGCACGTCATTGTCGGGGTACGCAAAGAATACCGGTTCGATATTTGCGTTGTTCACCCTGACATGCTTCATGCGGTCCTCCTCCTTATCCCGTCGAGTGAGTTCGTGCTTTTTTATAGTGCCGTTGAGGTAGTCGTCTACGTATGCCCCCACCACCAATCCGTACTGCGTGCGCGAGTTCATGGTCTGTGCATAGATGTAGTAGTGTTCCTCAGAGTCTTGCACCAGCCATCCGCGGTCTTGGAATTTCCGGAAGTTGGCAGCCGCCTGTTCATACACACGCGGGTCGTATTCCGATGTACCCTCAGGGAAGTCGATTTCCGGTTTGATGATATGATACAGGCTCATCTCATTGCCCTCAGCCTCCCGGCGTGCCTCTTCTGAATTGAGCACGTCGTAGGGTCTCGACTCCACCTTCTCCACGAGTTCTTTAGGTGGTCGTATGCCTTTAAACGGTTTTACTATAGCCATAGTATAGAGTATGGTTTACTGCTCACTTGTTAACTTGGAACTTGGTGTCGCCATTAGCGAAGAAGGCATTGATCTGCTTGGCAGCGGCTATACCGGCATTGACATTAGCCTCTGCGGTCTGAGCGCCCATCTTCTTGGGAGTGGCAAAGTAGCGACCTTCAAACTGCTGGAACTGTTCGTCGGCATCGGGCTTGATGTCGGTGACGAACTTCAGGTCTGCACGTTCCTGCATGAGGCTGATGAGTTCCTGCTCATTGATAACCTCTTTGCGAGCGGTATTGACCAGTATGCCACCCTTCTTCATCTTTCCCACGAGGGCAGCGTTGATGCTCTGTTTGGTTTCGGGAGTAGCGGGTATGTGGAGTGACACCACATCGCACTCCTCGAAGAGCACATCCTGCGAGGCCACAGCCTTGACGCCAGCCTGTTCTATCACCTCTGCTGGGCAATAGGCGTCATAGGCGAGCACCTCCATACCGAAGCCTTTTGCTATGCGAGCCACGTTGCGTCCCACATTGCCGAATGCCAGGATACCCAGTTTTTTGCCCAGAAGTTCGGTGCCGCTCTTGCCATTGTAAAAGTTGCGCACTGCACTCACTAGCAGTCCGAACACCAGTTCAGCCACGGCATTGGCATTCTGCCCGGGAGTATTCTCAGCCACCACCTTGTGGGCGGTAGCAGCAGCGAGGTCGATATTGTCGTATCCTGCACCTGCGCGCACCACGATTTTCAGTTGCTTGGCAGCATCGAGCACCTCTGCATCCACTTTGTCTGAGCGTATGATGAGAGCATCGGCATCAGCCACAGCATTGAGCAGTTGTGCCTTTTCTGTATATTTTTCGAGCAGTTCGAGTGTATGACCTGCCTGTTCCACTTCCTTGCGTATACCCTCTACGGCTGCTGCTGCGAAGGGTTTTTCTGTTGCTACGAGAACTTTCATGATGTGTGTGTGATTAGTGTTGGTTTTCGAAATCCTTCATTGCCTGTATGAGAGCCTGCACTCCCTCCACGGTCTGTGCGTTGTAGCAGGAAGCGCGGAAGCCACCTACCGAGCGGTGACCCTTTATGCCTACCATACCCCTTTCGGTAGCAAACTCGAAGAAGGGTTTCTCCAGTTCTTTGTATTCCTCGTTCATTACGAAGCAGATGTTCATGAGTGAGCGGTCCTCCTCTGCCACAGTGCCGCGGAAGAGTTTGTTGCGGTCTATTTCGCTGTAGAGCATGTCAGCACGCTCGTGTGCGCGGCGGTCCATCTCCTCTACGCCGCCGTTTTTCTTGAGCCAGCGCAGGTTTTCAAGAGCCGAGTAGATGGGCACCACGGGAGGAGTATTGAACATAGAGCCCTTGTCCACGTGAGTGCGGTAGTCGAGCATAGTGGGTATCTGTCGTGGAGCGCGTCCGAGTTTTTCGTCCTTCACGATGATGACTGTCACACCTGCCATAGCGAGGTTTTTCTGTGCACCGGCATAGATGCAGTCATACTTAGCCACGTCTACGGGGCGGCTGAAGATATCAGAAGACATATCGCCGATGAGAGGTACGTTTACCTGTGGCTCGTATCTCATCTCAGTACCATAGATAGTGTTGTTGGTAGTGATATGCAGATAGTCGGCATCCTCGGGCACAGTCCATCCCTTGGGTATGAAAGTATAGTTGGCATCGGCAGAAGAAGCCACCTCTACCACCTCTCCGAAGAGTTTAGCCTCTTTCATGGCTTTCTTTGCCCATGTGCCGGTATTGAGGTAAGCAGCCTTGTTGATGAGGAAGTTGTAAGGCACCATGCAGAATTCGAGCGATGCGCCGCCTCCGAGGAATATCACGGAGTATCCTTCTGGCACTTGGAGCAGTTCCTTGATCAGGTCGACAGCCTCGTCTACCACGGGTTGGAAATCCTTAGCACGGTGGCTGATTTCCATGAGTGAGAGACCTGAGCCATTGAAATCCAGGCACTGTTTTGCGGTGTTTTCGATAACCTCTCTGGGCAGCATGGAGGGTCCAGCATTGAAATTGTACTTCTTCATTTCTGATATGTTTTTTATTGTTTAAAGTGTATTATTTCACCTATTTGCGAATTGACGCTGCGAAGTTAAGATAAATATGTGACATACGCAAAGATTTTGTTTTAATCTTTGTTAGCGCACACATAGAGTAGTATGCATATAGTCAAAAAAAACGACCCTTTCCTTGCAAATTGCCAAGTGCATATAGCAATTTCTAATTTTCTCTGCGCAGTCGGTCTATCTCATCAAACTGCGGTCCGAGGTTGAGGTTGAGGTATATGGTATAGAGTACGGGCAGCCATTTCTGCTGTTTGTCGGGTTCGAACTGCCTGAATTTCTCCATATACGGTTGACTGAGTGCATAGAGTTGTCGTATGCGTTGTCTCTCCTTGCGTGTGAGTTTCACCTTCTTGTCCAGTTCCACCGCTTGGTTGAAGTATGCCAGTGCGATATTGCAATAGGCTTCGGAGAGCGAGTCGTTTTCTTCGATAAGTTGTTTGCACACTTCGATGCACTCATCGTATTTTCCAGTATTGAGCAGCAGTGTGCTCTGTGCGAATCTGAACAGCGCGTTGGTACTGTCGGCGAGCAGTGCCTCGCTGACGAGTTTTTCCACCTTCTGTATCTCCCCCATGTGGTTGTAATAATCGATGATATGTGGGAAGAAGAATGGGTGTGTGGGTGAACGTGAGAAGCCTCGGTTGAGTGTATTGAGATATTCCGTGCTATCCTTTTCCTCTGCATATATATGAGCCAGATACTGGTCGATGTAGTCGGCATGCACAGAGTCGTTGAGTGCCAGCGAGAGGTATCTGAGAGCCTTGGGTGTATCGTGCATCATATAGCCGCAGTAGAGCGTGCAGTGGGCTGCCTCGGGCATGAGTGTGTCGCGCTGTGCGTAGTCATAAGCCGTAAAGAGTGGTTGCTCGGCGCAGTTGATATATAAGTCCATGATATCGAAAGCCTTGTCGTACATACCCTTTCTTACGAAGAACACCCCACCGCTGAAGAGGTTTTGTCGGTAGGCGTTAAGAAAATCGGCATGTCTCTCTCTGTATTTTATCTTCACCACCCCTTTTTTATTGGGCATAGCCTCTACGGAGTCGAATCTCTCGAGTGCGATGAACATTTTCCGTGCCAACAGGAAGAGTTGTGTGGTGTCTACCTGTTGTTTCAGATACATCTTTTCGTTTACCTGTTCGTACTGCGCCCTTATGGCATCAAAGAGAGTGAGGTGTATCTTCTCGTTGTGCATATTGGCAGAGTCCTGCAACAGGGCAGTCATGAGTTTTTCTGCCTTGTCCAGGTCTTTTCCGCTTTTTATGTATGTTTTTGCCTGTGCTATTTGTTTCTTCTGCGCCATAGCACGAGGCGTGCATAGCATGAGAGAGCATGCTATGGTGAAGAGTGCAACTATTATGTGTGTAGACAGTTTCAATATCAAGTGATTTATGAAGAGAGGGGGATTTCACCCTATGTGGTGCCAGCCCCCTCTCCTATCGGTTACTTACCAATTGGTATGTTATTTTTTATTTTGTGAGAGCCTCAGCCTCTTTTGTACGTGCGTCGTTATCGCCGTAGATACGATAGTAGCAGCGATAGAGAGGATAAGCCCAGTTGGCATTGCTGCGTCCGGGATCGAGTTGTTTTGCCTTCTCGAGATAAGATCTCGACTCTTCGTAGATAGGCATAATCTGTTCGAGTGCAGCGGGTGCCACACGTCCGGTCTTGCCGGCAGCGCGGTCCTCTGCCTGTGAAGCACGGTCGAGCAGGCAAGCACCGAGGTAAGTGAGTATCTGAGTGTTCTCGGGTTGTGCATTGAGAGCCTTCTTGAAGTAGTCCACGGCATTTTCCAAATCCTGGGCTATCATGGCGTTCTGTCCTTTCACAGCCCATACGGTAAAGTTATTGGGGTCGGCAGCCAGTTTCTCGTTAAACAGTTGTTCGAGTTTTGCATCCTCTTTGAGACCTGAGTAGATATTGACGAGCGAGCCGAAAACCATGTCATTGTTTTTGTCGTTGGCATAGATACCCTCGAGTTTCTGCATGTAAGCCACCGAGTCGGCACGGTTTTTCAGTCCCTGCTGTGCCATAGCCAGTTTCACGTTCATGGCATCTGCTTTCTTCTCAGGGTCTTTCATGGCTATGTCGGCATACTTGTCTACTGCTGCCAAGTCGCCTGCCTGGTATGCGAAGATGGATGCATAGTATGCGATATTGGTGAGGTTAGGATCGTTGCTCTTGTCCTGTTCAGCGAAGAGGGGGTCGATGCTGCTGTCCACATATCCTTTGAGGAAGCGGTAGGCATTGGCATTGTCTTCTTTTTTCTGATAGTAGATACCAGCCTCTATGAGGTATGGTCTGAGTCCGTAGAGTTTTTCTGCATTCGATTTGTGGAAGCGTGGTTTGATTTTGCCTTTTTCGTTGGGCATCTGGTCGTATTTCTCGCACTCGTTGGCTGCATCGAAAGCACGTCCGAGGTTTGTGAAGAGGGCTACAGAGTCGTAGGGCTCCTGTTTGCCAGCGAGTTGATTGAGTTGGATATCGCTGACTATTTTCTCAGCGGGTTTCAGTGAGAGTTCCACGAGTTTATTATAAGCCTTAGCCTTTTCCTCGTTGTTCTCCAGCGAGTTGAGGTTTGCCTTAACCAGGTTCTCAGCATCCTCGTAAGTCTTTGCCTTAAGGATCTGTTTCAGGCCGTCACTGTCGCCTGCAAAAGCCGTTGAAGCAGCTGCTGCCATCAAGGCCACGATCATAATTTTCTTCATGTTCAATTATTTTAAAAGTTATTAGGTTTTCAGTTTTCAGAGTTCTCAGAATACTCGGAGTTTTCGAAGTACTCAGGGTCTTCCGGGGCATCTGTTATGGCTTGTGTGTCGCGGCGGATGTCATCACTTTTCTTGTTCCATTGAGTTCTGCTTTCCTCCTCGACAGTAGCCTCAAGGTCGCTGCTCATCACCTTGCACACCGATGCTATGGTATCATTTTTCTTTGTGAGGTTGATGAGTCTGACGCCCTGTGTAGCACGTCCCATCACGCGGCATTCAGCCACAGAGAGTCGGATAGTGATACCGCTTTTATTTATGATCATGAGGTCATTACTGTCGGTCACGTTCTTTATTGCCACCAGTCGGCCTGTCTTGTCGGTGATATTGAGAGTCTTCACACCTTTTCCGCCTCGGTTGGTCTTTCTGTAGTCTTCTACCTGCGAGCGTTTGCCGTATCCGTTTTCGCTGACCACCATGATAGTCTCCGTCTCAGAGTTGTTTACCACAACCATTCCTACCACCTCGTCGTCGCCCTCATCGAGAGTCATGGCTTTCACGCCCGTAGACACGCGTCCCATGGTTCTCACCTTGTTTTCATCGAATCTGACAGCCCTGCCGTTTTTATTTGCCAGGATGAGTTCGTTTTTACCATTAGTGAGTCTCACGTCCACCACCTCACCCTCTTTGATGATAATAGCGTTGACACCGTTGGCGCGTGGTCTGCTATACTCTTTGAGGCATGTCTTTTTCACGATACCCTGTTTTGTGGCGAACACCACAAAGTGTGAGTTGAGGAATTCCTCGTCATCGAGTCCTTTGAGTCGGAGGAAGGCATTCACTTGGTCATCGTTGTCGATATTGAGCATATTCTGTATGGCCCTACCCTTAGAGTTCTTATCCCCCTCGGGCAGTTCATAGCATTTGAGCCAGTGGCACCTACCCTTCTTGGTAAAGAAGAGCATTGTCTGGTGCATGGTGGCGGGGTATATGAACTCCGTGAAGTCCTGTTCCCTTGACCTTGCCCCTTTTGATCCCACTCCGCCTCTTGCCTGTTCGCGGAAGTCGGAGAGTGGTGTGCGTTTGATGTATCCCATGTGGCTGACGGTGATGACCACCGGGTCGTTGGGATAGAAGTCTTCGGGGTTGAATTCCTCCGACGAGTATTTTATCT
>CAMHPC010000106.1 GCA_946186945.1 uncultured Prevotella sp. | reverse complement strand
TTCCTATTTTATGTTAAATTATGCAGGCGCTCCTGAACTTGCGAAACTTTAGTAAGAGCAATCCGATGGGGAGGCACCTCTTCGTTATTACCCACTCTTCATCGTCCCAGACGGTGCCACTGGCACGGGCGGGATCGGTGCCGCCACCGCCGTAGTCGATGCCGGCGTTGATGCTTAATGTTTAGAAACTCGGTTCAGAATAGCCGCGAGTGTAGATGGTCGCGCCGTCGTCGCAGTTGTGAACGATGCCGCCTTCTATACTGAGCGTCGTTTCATCGGCATTGATAAAATGGGCATTCAGAGCGTAAGCCACAGGAGAAGTCCAATCGTGCTCTCGGTCGAAGTATGCTGTAAGCATCAGCCTGTTGCCGCTGAGTCCTTCCTCTCGACTCCAACACAGCCTCCATGTGCCTGTGAACGTGCCATTCTCGCCGTCCACATCCTGCCAGTCAGTGTATTGTTCTTTGCCGTCAATGGTGACAAGTTGCCTGCTTTGCCATTTGCGCATACCTTTCAGCGTACCGTCTTCATTAAACGTCAAGCACTCGAAGAATCGTCCTTTGTCCTTGATGGATACAATGTGCCATGTGCCGGTGATGAACGGCATGTATTGCTTCTGCAATTGCTCCGTTTTTTCGTGTGCCTCAGGGTCAGCCCATTGAGGTTCGTCGCTGCAGCATGCTGTAAATGTCAATGCCACGAGGCAAAGGATTACTATTCTTATCTGTTTCATTTAACATAAACTTTGACATTGCAAAAATACTGAAAATAGGTCAAATAAATACAAAAAAATCCAAAAAATATAGGGCTACGTAACGAGTTAGGGAAATGATGCATAACTTTGCACCCGATTTAAGGTGAAAAAGGATGACAATGATGAAAAAACTGATTTATACATTCTCTATGCTCATGTTCATGGGCATCAACAGTGCACATGCACAGATGGAGGTGGAACTGGACCCCGTAGACCGTGCCGTGATACAGCAGAGCGAGATGGAGAGTCAGATAGACAGCATAGTGATGGAGATAAACCGCAGTACAGGACTTATAAATGCCATGAGCGAGCATGAGGAAAACGTGGCTGACACCTCCGCACAACGAATACTACTCTTTGGCGATAGCATGCTCGACGGAATAGGACGACGCATGCAGGACTATGCCGACTACAACGGACATACACTCTATACCAGTATATGGTACGGCTCTACAGTGCACTCATGGGCACGCACCACCGAACTGGAACGGTTGATGGAGAAGGTGAAGCCTACATTCGTGGTCATCAGTCTGGGCACTAATGACTTGGGCTATCATGACTTGGAGGCACGGGCACGAAGCGTGAATGAGATACTGCGTGTGGTGGGCGATGTGCCCTTCGTGTGGATAGGACCAGCCAAACTGCCACGACTCAACAAGGATTTCGGTATCGTGGGCATGTTGCGTGAGACCGTGGGCAACGGACTCTTCTACGATAGTTACAACATGCGACTGGCGCGCTTTCCCGATAACGTGCATCCCACTTTTGCCGCCAGCGCACAGTGGATAGACCGGGTGGCAGAGTGGATGACACGACCAGACGCACCACACGCCATACGCATGGAAAAACCCGACCATCAGGCAAAGTTCAGAAACTATGAGACTCACAGCCCCCGCTACAAAGGCACTCCCAAAGGCGGACAGGCTTGCAGATAAAAAAAATCCAAATCGATATCCTTTCGATTTGGATTTTTTTTTGCTATTTATTAGCGCGAATGCACTCCCATTTGATGGCTTAGGATAAGACTGTGAAACGGGCTTTTGCCTCGTCTTCATCAACTCGCATCTCCAAGTCGCCATTTCTGTGACATTCATACACATTTGCAATAATTGACTCCACGAGATTGCAGAAAGATTTAACGCCAATAACTGTTGAACTACTTGAATCCTTGTTTGTAAAAACTCCATCCCACTCTGTCTCAGGCAGCTTTATAGCTTCTGCATCATCTGAAAAGGCTAGTGTGTACTTGTGTTTTGACTTTTTATTCCCATTATTATGCTCTTTTTCTGTTGCCAGACCAAAATTGTGAGCCAAAGTGTTTCTTAGGTCAACAAGAGCGCTGATTTCTCCATCACTTAGTGATGAAAATTGATCCAAAGCCCTCTTTATACTGTTCTTTTTATTCCCTTTTTTGCCGAATAGACAACCTATACTGTCAAGGGCAATCAAATACATTACAATTCCTGCAAAGAAAGACTCGTCTTCAAGACAATTGTCAAAAACTTCGTCTCTCATGTTTACATTTGTCCTCATGGTATTCATGTCTTTGGCTTCTCCAGTTTCAACGTCTCTTCCAGTCAGATGCCTGGCATTCCTTATGGCCATCATGAGGCAACTTTTTCTGTTCTCATCTTTTTCTAATCCCAATAATATGTCGATTATATTGTTCATTTTTCTTAATATTTTTTTTTTGCTATACTTATTGCATTATTACTTTTACAGACTTTTTGCCAATCTTTACAATGGCTATTTCTCCACGTTTAAGATTTGTCGTTAATGATATGAAATTACCCGTGGCGTGAGCCGTTCCTACAATCTCGCCTGATACGGCATACACTTCAATAGGTGTGCCATCTTCAACTCCAGTAATTGTAATGGTTCCGCCGTAACTCTGGATAAGAGCAGCATTGGCATATACCTGTGATACGTTGTTGCTCAACCCCTCTGTTTTTGGTTCCGATTCTATCCAACAAAGAGTTGCCGTTGCTACGCCAGAATTCTCATAACCAGCTTTTGTGGCATAGACGGTTATAGTGTATGTAACTCCAAGCAGTACTTCATCTGTGGTATAAAATGATATATCCGAATCCGTGATTGTGGATAAACAAGTAGCTCCTTCCGTTTCGCTGGCGAATGTCAACTTACCGTTGTTGTAGGAAATGGTAGGCATGGCACATTTCGGTGTCTCACTACCGCTCCCACTTGATTCTTCTATAAACGTGAAATTTTGCCAACCCTCTCTGCTTTTATATAAGTCAGTTGTTCCGTCAGGCACATTCAATGTGGCATTGAAGTAAGTGTTATTTGTGAACGTGTCGTTACTTATATGAAATGGGTGTGTAATCATGGATGTCACATTTGTGAGGTCATCTCCATCGAATGCTGAATTTTCAATGTTTGTAACACTATTTCCTATTACGACCGACGTGAGGCCGGAGCAATAAGCGAAAGCAGAACGATAGATACTTGTAACACTATTAGGTATTACGACCGACGTGAGGCCAGAGCATTTATAGAATGCGCCGGATCCAATTAATGTCACGCTATTTCCTATTACGACCGACGTGAGGCCGGAGCAACTATGGAAAGCATCACTACCAATACTTGTAACACTATTAGGTATTACGACCGACGTGAGGCCAGAGCAATTTTTGAATGCATAATTGCCAATTCTTGTTACGCTGTTGGGGATGACCAAATCTTTTATTTCTTCACCATCCAAATATAGGTGATGGGCGTAATATAAGGGATTGGAAAGATCGACCATAAAGTATATTTTACACCATGCCGCAATATCATGTATATTCACGCTCGTCAGGCCGCTGCAATAATAGAAAGCATTATAACCGATGTACGTAACACTGTTTCCGATGGTCACGCTCGTCAGGCCGTGGCAGTCTTCGAAAGCCTTATTGCCGATGGACGTGACACTATTCGGTATAGTAACACTTGTCAAACTACTACGACCACCGAAAGCATACTCACCAATACTTGTCACAGACCTAGTCCTACCCATATAGGTGACTTTTTCTGGGATGTTAATTGTTCCATTGCTATAATTACTTGCACCTACCACTTCCAAATCTTTTCCGTCATTGATATAGTTATAGTAGAATGTAACGCCGTCATCATTTTCCACAGCAAAATCATAGGCGTATGAATTTCCGCTCACCATACTCATGAGTATAGTAAAAAACAGAAACAAAAGACTCATTTTTTTATTTTTCATTTCCTTCCGTATTTATTGCCTTTGTGACACCCAAGTTTAGGCCATTTACAACCAGTTCTTAACCACACAACGAAAAACGTGGGTATCCACCTCCTGCCCGTCTGCTAGTTAGGCCTACCACAGCCCTGCAAGTCGGCGAACAGAGTGATACCCACGCAACGACTGCTGAAACACCCGTAAGTGTGCTGTGAAGGCATGGTTAGCCTCCAAGCACACAAAGGATATGTTTTCAGCATACCCGTGGCATCATACTCGTCTTTGCCTATGACTTGCATTTGATTGTGGTAGTTCAACTAGCCAATCGACAAAGCATCGTGTGACGCTTTTCTATTATGTCGTGTCACATCAATGTGGCTTTACCCAAGTAAATGGATGTTATCGCCACCATATTGTGAACGTTTGCAAAGATAAATGATTTTTTTTATAAACAACGTTTTGACAATAAAAAAACAAGATGTTTATTCACATATTTTTCTGCCTTCTTCCGCGTTTATTCAGACTCTCGAATGAATCTCATTCTCCTTTCTTCAATCACCCGCTTGTAACTGCGCTTCATCTTGTCGTTGAGGAAAGAACGACCAATGAGATTATAAGTCATTTCGGGTATTTCCATAAACATGTCGCCTGTTCCCACTTGTTACTCAGACGTATTGAACCGTTGTCAATCACTGCTGAGAATTTTTCCTGCGCTCCGGATATTGACATGTTTTTCATGTTTTCAAGAGCCTGCTGCTGGTCATGCTCGCTTTCAAAGTTGATTCCAATTATTGGAGACACATGTGCTCCGTCAAAAAGTATCTTGATGGCACGCGGTGAATAGTCAGAAAACCCTGTCATCAAAGTAGATGGACAAACATTTATTGCTTTCATTTCTCAGCCCTTTTTAATACAAACTTTCCTATTGCATCCATGTCGCAAATCATCTCAAGCATGCCAAAGAAGTCGTTCTCGTCTACTTTCATAAACCTGCATAGTGCCCGACGATTAGCTCCTTCTGGCAACATATTAGTGAATACAGGGAAAATATGGTCGGAACGATAAACTTTCTGACTTTTGGGCAGATTCACCGATACTGGTGGTGTGCTGTCGTCTGCTAAAAAAGCATCATCGTAAGTGAACACATAGCTGCCTTTTGACAGTTCAACGAGTTGACCAGCAAAGACATCTCCATAATAAACATCTACTTTCCTCATAGTCTAAATCATTTCACCGTCTGTTTCACTTGAAAGATCATTTCCAATCCTACTACTTCCAGGATTTTCTTTAGTGTTTCTAATGATGGGTTGCCGACACCGCGCTCCAAATCCTTTATTGTGGAGATACCCACACCAGAATAATCCGATAGGTCTTGTTGGGAAATTCCCAGCAAAGCCCTACGCTCCTTGATAATCGTTCCTACATCCATACAAGTATGATATATCGTACTTTTGGGTGCGAAGATAGCATATTTTTAGAAAAACAACAAGGAAAGTATGATTTATCGTACTTTCCTTATCTGAAAGAATCGGTGAGCAGCTTTATCTCTACCTGCGGACTGATGCGCTCGTATAGGATATTGTAGACGGCGTCTAGGATGGGCATGTTGACGTGCATGCGGCGGTTGATTTCTTTCATGCACTTCGTGCCGAAGAACCCTTCGGCTATCATCTCCATCTCTATCTGTGCACTCTTCACGCTGTAGCCCTTGCCTATCATGGTGCCAAACACACGGTTGCGAGAGAAATTGCTGTAGCCCGTCACCAACAGGTCGCCCAGATACACACTGTCGTACACATGACGATCCTGAGGCTGTATGGCATTGAGGAAACGCTGCATCTCCTGCACGGCATTCGACATGAGCACCGCCTGGAAATTGTCACCATACTTCAGTCCGCTGCATATACCCGCGGCTATGGCATACACATTCTTCAGCACCGACGAGTATTCTATGCCTATCACGTCGGTAGAGGTCTTGGTCTTAATGAAACTGCTGCCCAGCACCTGCGTGAATGCCTCGGCCTTCACTGGGTCGCTACATCCTACGGTGAGGTACGACAAGCGTTCCAGAGCCACCTCCTCGGCATGCGACGGACCACCTATGCATGCCAAATGGTCGTAGGGCACGTCATACACGTGATGGAAGTATTCCGAACATACAAGGTTCTCATCGGGCACTATACCCTTGATGGCGGTGACAATGAACTTGTCCTTTATGCGTGTCTTGAGTTTGCGGAGGTGGTTCTTCAGATAGGGTGAGGGAGTGACAAACACCAATGTGTCGTATGCCTGAACCACCTTGTTGATGTCGCTTGAGAAATATATCTCGTCGGTATTGAAATGTACGCTGGTGAGATAGGCGGGGTTGTGACTCATGCGCAGGAAATCCTGTATACGGTCGTCGCGACGCATATACCAGCCTATGTGGTGGGTGTGTCCCACCACAATCTTGGCTATGGCTGTCGCCCAACTGCCACCGCCGATGATGGCTATCTTTCCGCAGTCAAACAAAGGTTCTCGTTTTTCACGTTATACTACTGTGCACGCTCTATCCAGAGTGCCACATCATCCACCTTCGGGTTGTCGTAACCCAACTTGTACTTCTTGTTCACACCGCACACGTCCTGCTGCAACTTCTGGGGCTTCACGTCGCGCAGGTCGCTGACGAGGTAGTAGCCCGCCTTGTTGAGCACTGGCACCCATTCTTCACTCACACCCAGTGCTGCCCATTCCTCCTTGCTGCTGCGCGGAGCCTTCTTCTCGGGCTTCATCTGTGGGAAGAACAGCACCTCCTGTATGTAGGTCTTGCCAGTCATGAGCATTACCAGACGGTCGATGCCTATGCCTATGCCCGATGTGGGGGGCATGCCGTACTGCAGGGCGCGAAGGAAGTCCTGGTCGATAATCATCGCCTCGTCGTCGCCCTTGTCAGCCAGTCGCATCTGCTCCTTGAAGCGCTCCTCCTGGTCTATAGGGTCGTTGAGCTCGCTGTAGGCATTAGCCAACTCCTTGCCGTTGACCATCAGTTCGAAACGCTCGGTCAGTCCGGCCTTTGAACGGTGCATCTTGGTCAGGGGACTCATCTCTACGGGGTAGTCGGTGATAAACGTAGGCTGGATGAAGGTGCCCTCGCAGAACTCACCGAAAATCTCGTCTATAAGTTTTCCCTTGCCCATGGTGTCATCTATCTCCATCTTCAGTTCACGGCACACCTGACGTATCTCCTCCTCGCTCTTGCCCTCCAGGTCATACCCTGTCTTCTCGCGAATGGCCTCCAGAATGGGCAGACGGCGGTAGGGAGCCTTGAAGGAGATGACCTGTCCGTCGACTTCGCGCTCGGCACTGCCGTTGACTGCCACGCAAATGGTCTCAAGCAGACGCTCCGTGAAACTCATCATCCAATTGTAGTCCTTGTACTGCACATACAGTTCCATGCAGGTGAACTCGGGGTTGTGGTTGCGGTCCATGCCCTCGTTGCGGAAGTTCTTGCCAATCTCGTATACTCCCTCGAAGCCACCCACGATGAGGCGCTTGAGGTAAAGTTCGGTGGCGATGCGCATATACATGTCCTGGTCGAGGGCATTGAAATGGGTGATGAACGGACGGGCGCTGGCACCACCGGCAATCATTTGTAACGTAGGTGTCTCCACCTCAGTGTAACCCGCCTCGTCGAGCACGCGGCGCATGGTGCGGATGACCGTGGCGCGCTGCAGGAAAGTTTCTTTCACCCCCTCGTTCACCACGAGGTCGACATAGCGCTGACGATAGCGGAGTTCGGGGTCGTCGAACTTGTCGTAGGCCACACCATCCTTATATTTCACGATGGGAAGGGGTTTCAGGCTCTTCGACAACAGTTTCAGACTCTTTGCATGGATACTGATCTCACCGGTCTGTGTGCGGAAGACGAAACCTTCCACGCCGATGAAGTCGCCAATATCGAGCAAGCGCTTGAAGACCGTGTTGTAGAGCGTCTTGTCCTCATCGGGGCAGATGTCGTCGCGGGTGATGTAGACTTGAATGCGGCCCTTGGAGTCTTGTATCTCGGCAAAAGAGGCCTTACCCATGACACGACGGCTCATCATACGGCCGGCAACGACCACTTCACGGGGTGCGGCGTCATCGTCGAAAGAGGCCCTGATGTCGGTGGAGAATGCGTTGGTGGGGAATTCGGCTGCGGGGTAGGGGTCGATGCCCAGTGCGCGCAACTCTTGCAGACTTTGGCGCCTGCCTATCTCTTGTTCACTAAGTTCTAGAATATTCATGAATGTAATTGCGTGTATTTGAATTTTTTCCGAAGTGGCATATCTTTTTAGGTTTTTTATGTCGTCGTGGTGGGCACATATCTGCACGATGGGCGTTTTTGGCCCTTTTGCACACCGAGAATTCGAAAAAAATCAAGGCAAGGGATATATATTTGAAATAAATTCGTAATTTTGCCTTTCCATGGCGTAGTGAAGTCACTGCGCCTGATAGAACTAAATGCTATGAATGTAGATCACATCAAGGAAATCATTGAACAACAGCCCAACCTCTCCACTGCCCTGGGGAGGGAATTCATCTCCACACCCGACGATGACCTGTGCATGGCTACGATGAAGGTAGACGAACGCAACAGGCAGCCTTTCGGATTCCTCAGCGGAGGCGCTTCGCTGGCATTGGCGGAGAATCTCGCCGGGGTAGGCTCTTCGGCCCTCTGCCCCGGGAAAATATGCGTGGGAATCAACGTGAGCGGGAGCCATGTGAAGGCTGTGGCTGAGGGCGATACGGTGACCGCCCTTGCGCACCTCGTACAGAAGGGCCGAAAACTGCATGTATGGAATGTGGAAATCAACAACTCCGCCGGTGAACTCATCTCACTGGTGTCGGTCACCAATTATATTGTAAGTCCGAAAAAATAATGTCATTCAACGAGAATACACATGATATCTGGATACGCCCTATATAGACTGCCCTATGCAGAGGAATGCTGCATAGAAGTGCAAAGGGAGGGAGAACTTGAACGATTGTTCTCCGTGACCGCCCTCAGTGGGAAGAGTGGCTTTGTCGTGGCACCTTTCAAGCCCGACCTGAAGCATCCCGTAGTATTGATGAAACCCGATTTCACCATGATGGTGGACCCCAAAAGGCTGATGGATGCCGCCGATACCGAGATGGCCCAGTTGGTGAAGGAATTGGAAGAGAATGCCTTTGACCGACCAAAGGGAGAACAGGTGAAGAACACGGGACGGGGACATTATGAAATCGATTTCGCCAACTTCCATTCGCACATCCTTGAAGGAGAATTCTCGAAAATCGTTCTTGCCAGATGCGCCAGGGAAAACCGTCAGGAGGAGTCGGGTGTCGTGAGCCTTTTCGTGAAGGCTTGCGAGATGTATCCGAGGATGCTGGTGACCCTCGTCTCCACGAAGACTACCGGCACATGGCTCATGGCTACCCCAGAGGTGCTCCTTGAAGGTGATGGCAAGAAATGGAAAACCATCTCGCTGGCAGGAACGATGAACCTGTCGGAGAACCAACTCG
>CAMHPC010000105.1 GCA_946186945.1 uncultured Prevotella sp. | reverse complement strand
TTAAAGCCTTGTGAGGTAGTAAAAAAAACCGTACCTTTGCACCGAGTTAATTAAGTAACGAAATAATGAGTCTTATTATAACACTCTTATTTCATAAGTGTAACAGGAGCACAGGAGCGGCCCACTCTTCATCTCTACCGCACCAAATTCATTCTTAATGAAAAGCTCCATAAAAATAATAACAATGAAGAAATTTGCGAAAATTGTGTTGTTAAGCATGATGATGATGATCTCTATGCCGTCAATATCTCTCGCCGGAGATGAAAACAGTGATTACGACTGGACACCGGTTATTGACGCGATTATTCAAGTAGAAAGCAAGGGTAATCCCAACGCTCGCAGCGGCATCTATTGTGGTGTACTGCAGATATCTCCCGTTCTCGTACAGGAGTGCAACAATATCCTCAAACGCCGTGGCAGCAGCAAGCGTTTCTCACTCAACGATCGTTTCAATGTGCAGAAGTCTAAGGAAATGTTTGTAGTCATTCAGTCTTATTACAATCCCAATCACAATGTGGAGCGCGCCATACGTATGTGGCAGGGTGGATGCAACTACAACGTTCGTTCTACACAGCGTTACTACCAGAAGGTGCTGAGTTACATGCGTTAACAAAAGTTAATTTACAAATATGAATACCGATACCCAAATACAGGGTGTCGGTATTTCTTTTGTAAATCCGTTTGTGAATAAATGTAAAAAAACATTAAATGCTTTGCTCTGTTGTTGTTTTCTGCTAACTTTGTAAAAGTTAATCAAAAACAGAAACTATTATGGTAGCATTATTAATCGTACTGGGCATTATCATAGTATTGGCCCTCTATTTCATTTCTATTTATAACAGACTGGTGGCTTTCCGCAATAACCGTGAGAATGCGTATGCCAATGTGGATGTTCAACTCAAGCAGAGACATGACCTCATTCCGCAACTCGTTGCCACTGCAAAGGGATATGCTGCTCATGAGAAAAGCGTGTTTGAGGAGGTGACGAAAGCCCGTTCGGCTGCCATGAACGCCACTACTGTTAACGATAAGGTTATGGCAGAAAACCAACTCTCTAATGCTCTCGCTGGCATGAGAATCACCCTCGAGGCTTATCCTCAACTACAGGCAGACAAACATTTCTCGAAACTACAGGACGAAATCTCTGATGTGGAAAACAAACTCGCTGCATCGCGCAGGTTCTTCAATTCTGCCACAAAGGAATTGAACACTGCTGTGCAGTCGTTCCCGTCAAACGTCATAGCCAATATGTTCGGCTTCCATAAAGAGCCGATGATAGAAATCCCACAAGAAGACAGAAAGAAATTCGACGAGGCTCCTAAAATAGAATTCTAATACATACCGGCACATGAAGTATGTAGGAATGCAGACACAAATCATGAGGAACAATATGCGCTCCATATTGCTCCTTCTGATGTTTCCTCTCATAATCCTCTTTGTGGTGTGGCTGTTCTTCGCTATTATCGCGTTTATCCAGACAAAAAGCAATTCGCAGTATGTAGAGACTCCTATGCAGTGGGATTTCGTGTGGGAACAGTTCATCGCTACTATACCATGGGTTATAGTGGGAGTATCTGTGTGGTTCGTCATAGCGTATTTCTTCAATGCCTCAATGATTAAACGTGCCACGGGTGCCCGTCCGCTCACACGCATGGAAAATCCAAGGGTGTACAATATTGTGGAAAACCTCACCATAGCGTGCGGCATGGATATGCCGCAGATAAACGTGGTGGACGACCCTCAACTCAATGCCTTCGCAAGTGGTATCGACAAGAAAAGTTATACCGTCACTCTCACTACCGGTATCATCAATCTGCTCGACGATGAGGAACTGGCAGGGGTGGTGGGTCACGAACTGACACATATACGCAACCGCGATACCAAACTGCTTATTACAAGCATCGTTTTCGTGGGTATCATCTCTGCTATCATCTCCATAGTGGTCAGATGGATATATTCTGTGGCTCTCTACGGTGGAGGTGGCAATTCGAAAGAGAAGGGCGGTGGCACCATCGTCTTCCTCATCGTGGGATTGGTGTGCAGTGCCATAGCCTATTTCTTCATGCTCATGACCCGTTTTGCCATCTCTCGCAAACGTGAGTATATGGCTGATGCAGGTGGAGCCGAACTCTGTGGAAACCCATTGGCTCTGGCATCTGCACTACGTAAAATCTCTGCCGACCCAGGACTCGGACAGACAGGAAGAGACGATGTGGCACAACTCTTTATCGTGCATCCGCAGGCTCTCTCCTCAGGAGTTATGAGTTTCTTCGGAAGCATGTTCAGCACTCATCCCGACACTCGAAAGCGAATAGAAATACTGGAACAGTTCTGATAATACTTCAGAGCAGCAGATAAAAAATGCTCCCTTTGCACAGGCAAGGGGAGCATTCTCCTTCTCTATAGTAATTATTCCTTCATCAGAATCTGATATTCGAAGGGTTTGAGGGTCAGTGTCTCACCCAACTCCACTTCGCTCTCATCACTCATATTCTTCATCTTCTTTCCCTTCCATGCCTCGGGCACTGCAATGCTCTTCTCTGCATCGCGCACGTTTACGGCTATCAGGAATGAACTGCTCTCATCGCTCTTGTCAAAGAGAAGTATGTCCTTGTCGGGATAGGCTTGCATCTTGCCCTTGCGCAGTGATGTGTAGTCGTTGTACAGACCTATGAGTTTCTGATACTCCTTGTACAGGTCGGCATGTGCAGTCCAGTCCACTGGCACGTATTTGAAGAAGTTGATGGGGTTCTCATAACCTGCCTCCTGCGAACTGTATATCAGTGCACCGCCGTGGGGGAAGATTGTGGCTACATAGGCAGCCATCGAACCACGCTCGTTCACAAACTCCTTCACTGGCGTTATGTCGTTTGAATGGTCGTGGTTGGTGGTGAAGCGCAGTTTTATCTTGCCGGCGGGCAGAGAGTCATACTCGGCCTTGTCGGCTGCGATGATGTTTTCGGCACTGTAACCCTTGTTGAACACGTTCTTCAGCGAATCCTTGAAGTCCCAACCGTAGTTCATGTCGAAGCCTCCCACGGTGAAGTTGTCCGAACGTTTACCCTCTGCCAGCATCACTATCTTACGGCCACCGGCTGCCTTGCGCAGTTGGTCTATGCAGTCTTTCCAGAAATCGGCAGGCACGCCGTCTGCTACATCACATCTGAAACCGTCTATACCCACTTCGGTCACCCAGAACTTCATGGCGTCTATCATTGCATTGCGCATGTCCTTATTGTCATAGTTCAGGTCTGCCACGTCATACCAGTCCCAGGGACGGGGATGGATGATAGTATCGGTCTTCTCGTCGTGGGTATACCAGTCGGGATGCTCTTTCACCCAGGGATGGTCCCATGCGGTGTGGTTTGCCACCCAGTCCAGGATGATTCCCATGCCGTGTTCGTGGCAGGCCTTCACCAGGTTCTTGAAGTCGTCGATAGTGCCAAACTCAGGAGCAATGGCTTTGTAGTCGCTGATGCAGTATGGCGAGTTCTTTCCTTTCTCTACTCCGATGGGATAGATGGGCATCACCCACATCATGTTCACGCCCAGGGCAGCGATGCTGTCTATTCGAGCAGCCACAGCATTCAGCGAATGGTCGGGAGCAAACACACGGGGGTTGACCTGATACATGGCAATGTCGTCGATGGAGGGCAGAGAGAAGTTGCCCTCTTTCTTCTCAGGTTTACAAGCATTCATAAACAGCACCACGGCTGTCACGAGCAATAATAATGTTTTCTTCATAGATTGTTGGATATTTTGGTAAATAAAAGACTATCAAAAAGATATATTTACACCGCCCATCACGGTGGCGCGGGGCATGGGGTAGCCCTGGTTTATCTCATACTCTTGTGCCAGGAGGTTTTCACCACGCACCCACAGACTCAGGGTCTTGTTCATGGCATAGGTGGCAGAGAGGTTTACCAGACAGAAATTCTCTTTCTCCTCATCATCACCCACGGCGGTGTACAGTCCGTTGATGAAGTGCACGCCGGCATTCACCGTCCATCTGCCGTTGCGCCAGTCGGCTCCCACAAATCCCTTGTATGTAGGGGCTGCCACTACGGGGTTCTCCATGTGCAGGTAAGAGTGGTTGGTTGTCACGCTCCAGTGGCTATTTATTGCCCACTGTGCCTCTGCCTCTACACCGTAGTTCTTTACCTCGCCGGTATTCACGTTGCGTGGCTTGCCGTCTACGGGCAAGGTCTGTATCAGGTTGTCTCCCTTCAGATAGAATAGGTTGGCGCCATAGGTCAGCGTTCCCAGTCGCTGACGCCACGAGAGTTCGTAGTTCCACATCCGCTCAGGCTTCAACTCTTCATTTGAGGGTGGGTAGAGGTACAGTTCGCGCATGGTGGGATTGCGAAAGCCCTTGCTCACTATCGCTTTCAGTTCGCCTGTGGATAGCGGACGCAATACCAATCCTGCCTGGGGCACCCATTCCGTACCGCTCACTGAGTGGTGGTCCACGCGCACACCTGCTGCAATGGTCAGAATCTCTGCCACATCCTGACGCACGTCTACATATCCCGCCACTTCATTGCGATAAGAGCGGCCGCTTTGTTTGTTGGGGGTGTCCATTACCTCGCCTGTCTCCTTGGAGGTGTAGTAAGCACGGCCGTAGATGTGCATATAGTCCATACCTACGGTCAGGTGATTGCCGGCAAACAGACTCATACTCTCGTATAGGGATATCCCCGTCAGGGCGTCCTTCGAACGGAAGTAGCGCTGTGTTGGGGCAGAGGGGTCGGCACTGCCATCATCTATCTTGTGCCTGCCAAAATTGCTGTATACGCTTATGGCACCGCTACTCGTGCCGTAGTGGTTCTCCAGGGCTGCTGACACCACGCCGCGTGTTATCCATTGGTCGGCACCATACATCGGTGCTGCTGTGGTGCCAGGATAGGATGCGTTGAAATGGGTGATATCGGCACTCAGGTATGTGTTCCAATGCTGACTGATATCATAGGTCAGTTTTACATCACCGCCATACTGCTCAAATCCCATGCGTGGACGGTGGTTGTCGGTCCTGCCGTATTGTAGTGCCATGCTGCCGCCCATCTTGCCGCAGTGCCACTGATTGGCTGCATCTGCCTGCACGGTGCCGTAACTGCCTATGCCGAGGTTTACCGTAGTCTTCATGCCGTCTGAGGGCATGGCACGTGTCACTATGTTGAGTACGCCACCCATGGCATTCGAACCGTAAAGCAAGGAAGCCGGACCACGCAGCACCTCCACACGCTCTGCCATCAAGGTCTGGTAACTGTCGGCTATGGGATGACCATATACACCGTTGTACTGGGGGTGACCGTCAATGAGTACCATCAACTGGCCCGTTCCCCCGCTTATGCCACGCAGGTTGATACCACCGGCGGCGCCTGTAGACACTCCGTAGCCCATCATCGAACGCGAGGTGACAAACACTCCGGGCACCTGCTGCATCACCGTGGGCAATATGTTGCTCTGGTGCTGCTCGGTCAACTGTTCTCTGCCTATCACACTCACGGTCATGGGCAGGTAACGGGCGTCGGTGGCCATACGGGTTCCGGTCACAACCACTTCCTGTATGGTAAGGCTGTCGTTTATGTTTTCTGCCGTTGCGGAAGTAACCGAAATGACAACGGTAAATGCTGTAAACAAACGTTTAAACATCATTTTATGGTTTGTTCTTAACTCTTATTTATTTTTGCTGACAAATATACGTGAAATAATCCAATTAATGACATGTTTTGAAAAATATCCTTTATCAGTTACTACAACTTCCTTTTTTTTACACTTTTTGTTTCTTTTTTCGCTTACTTATCCGTAACTTCGCAAGCGAATTATGAGGTATACTAATCACAAGGGAGAATACGACCATTTTACGGTCAACCAACCGGCACCCCTGCTCGAGTGGTTGCTCGCCAATGTGCCAAAACTCAGCAAGAGTAAGATAAAGGCTACATTGCAAGGACGAGGCATCAAGGTGGATGGGAAAATTGTCACACAGTTCAACTTCCCACTCCAGCCAGGCATGAAGGTGGCACTGAGCAAGACAAAACGTAACGACACGTTTAAAAGCCGATACGTGAAACTGGTGTATGAAGACCAGTACATAGTGGTGATAGAAAAGAAGGTGGGTGTGCTCAGCATGCCTGCCGGACATTCCACTCTCAATGTCAAGGCCATACTCGACAATTACTTCCGACTCTCAGGACAGAAATGCAACGCCCATGTGGTGCACAGGCTTGACCGTGACACCTCGGGACTGATGGTCTATGCCAAGGATATGGACACTGAGCAGATACTGGAACACAACTGGCACCAGATAGTGTACGACCGCAGATACGTGGCTGTGCTCTCGGGTGAGATGGAGGAGGACGGCGGTACCATAGCCAATTGGCTTAAAGACAACAAGAACTATGTCACCTACTCATCACCTGTAGACAATGGCGGTAAATATGCGGTCACACATTTCCACACACTACGTCGCACTACCAACCACTCCCTGGTGGAGTTTAAACTCGAGACTGGACGGAAAAACCAGATACGTGTGCACTGTGCCGATATAGGGCACCCCGTATGCGGAGATACTAAATACGGCAACGGCGACAACCCCATATCCCGACTCTGTCTGCATGCATACCTGCTCTGCTTCCAGCATCCTGTAACACATCAGGATATGCAGTTTGAAACCGATATCCCTTCCGACTTCTTAAAACTTTTCAAATAAAACAACAAACATGGCAGAAAATCCAGTTCTCTATTACATATTTTGTGCCGTGGCACTGCTCGTCGCCTTCCTCATCGTGCGCCGGGTGGCTTCGTGCCTCATCAAATCGGTGGTCATGATAATAGTGGTGGCGGCTCTCGCTTTCATCTATTTCAACTACATCAAAGTGTATGACGAGGGAGAGAAAAAACCGGAAATCATACAGAAAGTGGACCGCGAGGTGCAGAAACGGTTCAACCACTCACAGAAACAATAAACCCCTCAGTCGTCTCTACACCCCACATTGGCCATCCACACACCTGCCATGATGAGCAGACATCCTATCCATGCTATCACATTCATCGTCTCATCCAAAAAGATGGCACTGAACAGCACTGTGGCCAAGGGAATGAGGTAGAGATAATTGGATGCTGTCACGGCTCCTATCTTGGTGATGGTCACGTTCCACAGCACGAAACAGGCAAAAGATGCTATCAGACCTAAAAATAACAGGTTGAACAGTATCTTCACGTCTGATAGTTGCGACAGTGGAAACTGCCATGGCTCAAACAGATAGAGGGGAAGCGAGGTCAGCAGACCGTAGAAAAACATCTTGCGTGTGATGAACACAGCATCATAACGCTCACATATCTGTTTCGCCAGATAACAGTACACACCAAAACTCACTGCTGCTATCAGGGCCACAAAGTCGCCCATGGGGTTCAGGTGCAACACCTGCTGACCGTTGAAGATGATGATACCTACACCCACTATGGCCAACAACGTTCCTGCGAACAGTATCTTCCTTATCGTTATTCCCTTGTAGGTGAATATCGCTATCAGCATGGTAAACAAAGGAGAGGTGCTGGCTATGAAACTCACGTTGTTCACGTACGTCAGTCCCACGGCTATGTTTTCGGTGATGAAATACAACGAACCACCCGTCACTCCCAAAAGCAATATCATAAGTTCGTCTCTCCAATTGTCAGACCATAGTTTCCGGGGCGAGATAAAACATACTGCTATATAGGCTAATAAAATACGCAAGACGAAAATCTCGTCTGCACGCATACCCTCACGTATCAGTACCTTGGTGCTTACCAAAGTACTGCCCCAGATAATGATTATGGCTATCGCAATCGCATGAAAGAACAACACTCCCTTGCCTTTGCCTTTGCCTTTAAGTATCTCACCTGCCATGTTTTCCGAGTATTGGATTTAGGTATGCTCTGCCAGCAAAATTACACAAAAAACAAATAATAACCAAATAATTATACAGAAAAATCGCCGTTAAAGTCCTTAAAGCCCATAAAGTCCCTAAAGACCTAAAGGACTTTAAGGACCTTAAGGTCTATGCAAAAAACTAAAAGATTTTTGGTTTTTACACACCAAAATATTACCTTTGCCGCAAATTTTCAAACACTAATTGTATGGTAGTTAAAATCTCATTTCCCGACGGCTCTGTCAGAGAGTATGAACAGGGCGTCACCGGTTATCAAATCGCCGAGAGCATTTCGCCGGCCCTCGCACGCAACGTTGTATCTTGCGCAGTCAATGGCGAAACCACAGAACTGAACAGACCTATTCTCTCTGATGCTAAGATAGAACTGTTCAAATTTGAAGATGAACAAGGAAAACATACCTTCTGGCACACATCGGCTCACCTGCTGGCTGAGGCTCTCAAGGAACTTTATCCTGGCATACAGTTCGGCTTCGGACCTGCCGTGGAAAACGGCTTTTTCTATGATGTGATGCCCAAAGAGGGTGATGTAATATCGGAAAATGACTTCCCGAAAATCGAAGCAAAGATGATGGAACTGGCACGAAAGGACGAGGCTGTGGTGCGCAAGGAGGTGAGCAAGGCCGACGCGCTCAAGGAGTTTGCTGCCGACGGACAGACCTATAAGTGCGAACATATAGAACAGGACCTCGAGGACGGCACCATCTCTACTTACACACAGGGGGCATTCACCGACCTCTGCCGCGGTCCGCACTTGGTTTCTACTGGTATCATCAAGGCTGTGAAGATAACAAGTGTCGCCGGCGCCTTCTGGCGTGGTGATGCCAGTCGCGAACAGATGACACGTATCTATGGCATCACGTTCCCGAAGAAGAAGATGCTCGACGAATACCTCGTCATGCTCGAAGAGGCCAAGAAACGCGACCACCGCAAGATAGGCAAGGAGATGGAACTGTTCATGTTCTCCGACCGTGTGGGAAAGGGTCTGCCAATATGGTTGCCCAAAGGCACCGAACTGCGCCTGCGCCTGCAAGACCTGCTGCGTAAGATACAGAAACGTTTCGGATATCAAGAGGTTATCACTCCGCATATCGGTTCGAAAAACCTCTATGTCACCTCCGGACACTATGCTCACTATGGCAAAGACTCGTTCCGTCCGATACAGACTCCCGAGGAGGATGAGGAATACATGCTCAAACCCATGAACTGTCCCCACCATTGCGAGGTGTTCGCATGGAAACCACGCTCATACAAGGACCTGCCTCTGCGCATTGCAGAATTCGGCACTGTCTACCGCTATGAGAAGAGTGGCGAACTGCATGGCTTCACTCGTGTTCGCTCGTTCACACAGGACGATGCTCATATCTTCTGTCGTCCCGACCAGGTGAAGAGCGAATTCCTGCGAGTGATGGATATCATACAGGCTGTGTTCACTATCTTCAAGTTTGAAAACTTCGAGGCGCAGATCTCACTGCGTGACCCCAAGGACACTGAGAAGTATATCGGTAGCGATGAGGTGTGGGCAGAGAGCGAACAGGCCATCATCGATGCCTGCCGAGAGAAGGGACTGGCTGCCAAGATTGAATATGGCGAGGCTGCCTTCTACGGACCGA
>CAMHPC010000104.1 GCA_946186945.1 uncultured Prevotella sp. | reverse complement strand
CACCCTGCGGCACGCACCTCCAGCAGGACACTGATGGGCGAGTGCATGCGTGTGACCGTGAACCACTGGGACCAACGGTATATATACGTTCAGCCCGACGATGGCAGCCACCTGCTCAGCGTGTGCTATGCCGGTGTGAGACAAGAGAAGGCATACAACAATGGCGACTGGTCGTATATACGAGACATGCTGTATCAGTATGCCCAACTGAACCTGGTGAGACCCCGCGAAGAAGACGGAGTGATATACCCCGAACTCATCATACTGGAGCCCGACTACCTGGTAGACATATCGGCAGTGGCACGCTGCTTCACCAACTATACCGAGGGAGCCCTGGCACACCTGCTGCACAGGCTGGCACCCTCGCGCCCCACCGAACCCATACTGCTGGGAAACCTGGCAGGTCAACTGCTCGATGATGCCCTGCACCAACACTCCGCCAGTCACACCTATGCCGACAGTGCCAGGACCTTCTTCTATCACAATGCAGCCAATCTGCTGAGCACACCCCTCAGTGCGCAGTTCCACTACGATGCACAGCGGCAGAAGACAAACATAGAACAGGCACTGTATCATGCACTGCCCGAGACATTAGGACGCTTCCAGAGCAGCCAGGGTATGGTAGAGCCCTCCTTCTTCTCAGAGATGCTGGGACTGCAAGGACGCATGGACTACCTGCAGGCAGACATGAAAGTGCTGATGGAGCAGAAATCGGGCAAGGGCGATTTCCCCTACGACGGGTTTGTACGTCCGCGGTACAGAGAAGAGCACTACGTGCAACTGCTTCTCTACATGGCACTCATACGCTACAACTACCGCGAGCAATACGAGGCGAACGGCAGAGAATTGCACGCCTTCCTGCTCTACACCAAATACAGCGAGAGTCTGGACGGCCACGGCTTTGCCCCCGACCTCATCTTCCGTGCCTTGCGTGTGCGCAACGAGATAGTGTGGCGCGACCTGCAGTACACCCACCCCGATGGCTACAAGATACTCGACACGCTGACCGCCGACAGCGTGAACACCAAGGAAACCACCAACGTGCTGTGGCAGAAATACCAGCGTCCGCAGATAGAAGAACTGTTGGGCACCATACACCAGGCCACAGACCTAGAGCGTGCCTACTACTACCGCATGCTGACATTCATAGCCAACGAACACGTGCTCTCCAAACTGGGCAACACCACCAAGGAGAATTCCGGTTTTGCCGCCTCATGGAACGACTCCGTGGAGGAGAAACTCCTGGCAGGCAACATATACCAATCGCTGACCCTGCTGCCACCAGAGACAAACGATGAAGGCATCATAACAGAGGTGACCCTTCACTTCGCCGAGACCCCCGACAACGACATGGCAAACTTCCGCCCGGGCGACGTGGTGGTGCTCTACCCCTACAATGCCGGCGAGGAGCCCGACATGCGGCGCACCATGGTGTTCAGGTGCAATGTGGCAGAGATACACACCGACAGCATCACCCTGCTGCTGAGAGCAGCCCAGTCAGATGCCTACATCTTCAACCGCGAAATAGCGCGTCCGTGGGCGATAGAGCACGACTTCATAGAATCATCCTACGATGTGCTGTACCGTGGCATGCACGCCTTCCTCTCCGCCCCTCGCGAGCGTCGCGAGCTGCTACTGCTACAGCGCGAGCCACGCACCGACAAAGAGTGCAGTCTGCGTGGAGACTATGGCACATTCAACGACCTGTCGCTGCGAGTGAAACAGGCACAGGACCTGTTTCTCATCATCGGACCGCCGGGTACAGGCAAGACCTCCTTTGGCATGCTCAACACAGTGAAGGAGGAACTGCTGGAGACTGACGGAAGGATACTGCTCATGTCGTATACCAACAGGGCAGTGGACGAGATATGCAGCAAACTGGAAGAGGAAGGCATAGACTATATACGTCTCGGCAGTGAACTCAACTGTGCTGAGGCATACCGCAGCCATCTGTTGCGCAACGTGGCACGCCGGTGCGGTGGCATCAGCCAGTTGCGCCGTGTATTTCTCGCAGCGAGAGTGGTGGTGGGCACCACGTCCACCCTCTCAGCCAACATACCCATGCTGCTGCTGAAGCATTACACCCTGGGCTTGATAGACGAAGCCTCGCAGATACTCGAGCCCCACCTCATCAGTCTGCTGAGTGCACACAGCGGCGACACGGCGATGATAGGCAAGATAGTGATGATAGGCGACCACAAGCAATTGCCCGCCGTGGTGCAACAGTCGGCAGAGGTGTCGCGCGTGGACGACCCGTTGCTCAATGACATCTGCCTCACCGACTGCCGTCTGTCGCTCTTCGAGCGTCTGCTGCGCAGGTATGGCACTGCACGCAAGGATGTGACGTACATGCTCACCCGTCAGGGGCGCATGCATCATGACATAGCCCAGTATCCCAACCACGCATTCTACAACGGCATGTTGACCGAAGTGCCCCTCCCCCACCAACTGGCAGCACTGGATAAGGCACCACAGGGAGCCGACCATCTCAGCACCCTGCTCAGCACGCGCCGCATAGCCTTCATCCATGCCCGCCGTCCGGAGAGCACATCGTCAGACAAGGTAAACCAGACCGAGGCAGATATCATAGCCGCGCTGGTGGTGAAGATATACGGGATGGAGGAAGAGAAGTTTGACACCGACAAGACCGTAGGAGTGATAGTGCCCTACAGAAATCAGATAGCCACCGTGCGCAACACCATAGACCGCTATGGCATACCCACGCTGCACCATATCACCATAGACACCGTGGAGCGCTATCAGGGTTCGCAGCGCCGTTACATCATCTACGGTTTCACCGTGCAGCACCGTTACCAGTTGCAGTTTCTCACCGGCAACGTGTTTGTGGATACCGACGGCACCGTGGTGGACCGCAAGCTCAATGTGGCTATGACACGCGCCCAAGAGCATATGATAATGGTGGGCAATGCCACACTACTATTGGAAGTGCCCCTCTATGCCGATATGATCCGTCAACTGGGAGTGGAACGTATATAGGTTATTTCTTTATCCCCCTTTCGTTGAGAGCCTGCGTGTATTTGCGAGCGTTCTGTTCGTGCTCAGCCATGGTACGTGCAAAATTGTGCGTACCGTCAAATGTCTCCTTGGCACACATATACAGAAAGTCGTGTCGCTGGTCCTCGAGTACAGCATCTATGTCTTCAGCAGCAGGGTTGCGGATGGGCCCCGGTGGCAGTCCCTCGTATTTATACGTATTGTACGGACTGTCCACGGTAAGCATACGGTTGAGCACGCGTTTGGCAGCGAAGTCGCGCAGTGCGAACTTCACCGTGGGGTCGGCTTGCAGCAGCATATTCTTTCTGATGCGGTTCAGGTACAGTCCTGCCACAGTAGCCTTCTCGGGTGTATGGTTAGTCTCCTCAGCTACTATGCTAGCCAGCACCGTCACCTCTGCCGGTGTGAGGTTAAGTTTCTTGGCTTTCTGTTTGCGCTGGTCGTTCCAGAAGCGGTCGTGCTCCTTCTTCATTCGTGCGATGAGGTCCTCGGGTGTCACGTCCCAATACACTTGATATGTCTCGGGTATGAACAGTCCTATGATATTCGCCGTATCGCACCCCATTTTGGCACAGAGCGCGCTGTCGGTGAGCGCCCGGTACAGAGTGGTGCTATCCATCTGCAGTTTGTTGCTCAGTCGTGCCGCCATCTTGTCGAGTGTCCGCACCGAGGGCACAGTGAGGTTGAGAGGGTCCTGTTCGCCCCTTTTCAGTTTCTGATACAGCGAGAGAGCGCCGATGCTCTTGTCTATAGCATAGCGTCCAGTGCGGATATGTTCGGCGTAGGCATCGCGGCGTGCCAGCCATTCAAAGGCACTCATCTGAAGTCCCCTGGCATCCTTGCCCACCTTGCTCACAACACTGTCCACATCGTCATCGTCGTCGATGATGATATATCTGGTTTTCTCGCCGCCGTTGATATGCGAGCGAAACACATAATGCCCTGCCGCAGCCACAACAGCCATGAGAGCCGCCACAGATATTATTATTTTCTTCGTTTTCTTTTTCATGCGTGCAAAATTAAAGAAAAAATCGCTATGCAATATACTTTATGACAAATGTTTGTGAAATATTTACTAATTTTGCAGCCCGATAACGGGGAACTAACATCACCAGACTCACAAGCTGCACCGCGGACTGAACATCGTACGCATGAGCGACGGCACAGCGAAAAAAGTGGTGGTGAGATGAGGTAATATATAATTTGAAAGTTGCTTTTGCAATCTTATATCGGGCGAAAACTTGATTTTTTTGCAAGTTTTCGCCCGAAATAATTTTGGTGTATAATTATTATTTATGACCCTTGCTTTCTTACGCCATCTCTATTTCCTCTTGCAGAATAGATATATGCAGGCAATCTTCTATTTTTGACATGGTTTCGAGAGAAAGATTCTCCTGGCCCTTAAGAACCTTTGAAACATATTGCTGACTACATCCCATCTGCTCGGCCAGTTGTTTCTGGGTCAAGCCCAGTTCATCCATCTTCTTATGCATCATCACAGCAATTCGCTGAGAGTGACGCAGCCACGACTTGTTCTGCTGCCTCCACTCTGCCCTCTCCCTCCATTTTGAGGGTGTCAGTGACTGATGTTCTTTCAGTCGCGCAATTACATCTTTCATATATACCCCCTTTTTTATGTTAAACTAATTCGCCTAGAAAATCCACAAAAGAATCCTTGTCAACAATATTGTTTGTCAACAGGTGAGAACGCACTTTCTCCATCTTGGCCAACTCTTGGAGCGTATGTTCACGTTCCTGCATTGTACGAGTGAGTTTGATGGCACCACCCGTTATGACATAGATTCCTGGTTCCAGCTTAATAGCATAGATCCTAAGCCACGAAGCATGCCTATGGACATCCCTCAACCGAGCCTTTTCCTTGCCAAGCAACATGTCGGTGAAACGGCTATTCTCCAATGGCCTGAACAGCTTGTCCAAATCCGCCTCTGGCGAGATGTCCAAGATAAGACATTGTAATCGTTCACTATCTTCTATCGTATCGTAAATAGCCTCGTTGACATCCGTTATCTTAAAGTACGACATCAGGTCAGCCATATTCTCCTTGAAAAACTGGTAAAGCCACGTCACATCGTTCCACTGCTAAAAAAGCATGTAAAGCGCATTGTCTGTGCAGTCATCATACCTAACTGCCCATAGCCTACCGTCCTCAGTTATGCTATCATAAGTCATAATTCACTTCCTTTTCGGTGCAAAGTTAAGCAAAATTTTCGAATCAAACAACTTTTAGGTTGTAATTCTTTTTGTTATTTTGCTATCTTTGCAGAATAATAGTGCAGAACAGATTATGATACTCTTGTGGTGTCAGAGGCGAAAGACATCTACGATGCCTCCGGCCACCAGACTCACAAGCTGCACCGCGGACTGAACATAATACGCATGAGCGACGGCACTGCTAGGAAAGTGGTGGTGAGATGAGGTAATATATAATTTGAATGTTGCTTTTGCAATCCTATATCGGGCGAAAACTTGATTTTTTTGCAAGTATTCGCCCGAAATAATTTTGGGTTATTAAAAAAACTGCATAAATCGCAAATAAGAACGTTTAATTTGCGTCGTTTTTTTGTCTTTTACTAATGATGTTCAGTTTTTTTTATTACTTTTGTAACTATAATCCGTAATGAAAAGAGCAATGATAAGAGACATCAATTGCATCAATGTTGTTTTGGCAGAGAAGAAGCGGAAATAGGATAATGGAAACAATACGTTAAAAAATACAGATGGCAAAGAAAGTAAAAGAAGAAACACTGAACCTTGACAATATCTTGTTCAAGTGTCGAGATATATTAAGACAAGCAAAGAACTCTGGATCGTTCTTTGAAAAGCGTGATATGATGCTGACTCTCGTGTTCCTCCGCTTTATGGGCGAGAAATACGAGGATGGAGTGGCTTCACTTCGTCAACGACTCATTGAGGAAGGGTTAGATCCAGACAACGAGGAGATTATCAAGGCTTTCTTCGATGATGCCACTTTTGCTGATGGTACCTTCGATTTGCCGGTAGAGGCTCGTTGGTCAACTATCATCAATACTGCTTCTCCCCAACTGAATGTGGCTCTTGATACCGCTTTGCGCAGTATTGGTGAAACAAATCCTACACTGAAAGGCTGCTTTGTTGAAGGTACATTCACCCAGCGTAACCTTGGAGCTAATGACATGAAGAAAATTGTGGATGAAGTTAACAAAATCAGCCACAAGACTTTTGGCGAAGAGAAAGATCTGATAGGCCGCGTATATGAATACTTTCTAAAGGAGTTTGCCGTGAATGCAACGAAGGAAGAAGGTGAGTTCTATACACCTCATGATGTAGTTCAGTTGATTGCAACTGTTATCGAACCATTTGACGGCACTCTTTACGACCCTTGTTGTGGTTCTGGTGGTATGTTCATTCAGAGTACCGACCTGGTAAAAGCCAAACAAGGTGACATCAGCCGTATCAATGTGTATGGACAGGAGAAAGAGGCTGCCACCTATCGTTTGGCAAAAATGAACCTCGCTTTGCGTGGTATTAGCCATAATCTGGGTTCGGAAAGCGATTCCACTTTCACCAACGACTTGCATAAAGGTCTTTATTTCGACTATATCATGGCCAATCCACCTTTCAACTTGAAAGGTTGGTATAATGATAATCTGAAGAACGATTCCCGTTGGACAGACTACGCTACTCCTCCAGAAAGTAATGCCAACTATGCATGGATTCTTCACATGCTTTCTCACCTGAAACCTCTTTCAGGTGTGGCTGGTTTCCTGTTGGCCAATGGCGCTTTGGGCGACACAGATGCTCTTGAAATCAGAAAGAAACTGATAGAGAATGACAAAGTGGAAGCCATTATCATCTTGCCAAGAGAACTTTTCATCACAACGGATATCAGTGTCACCTTCTGGATTCTGAATCAGAACAAGAAGGGTGGCATGTATCATGGTCGTCAACTTCGCAACAGAGAGCATGAAATTCTCTTTATGGACTTGCGGCAATGGACCGAGAACCCTGTCAAGGGCGAGCAGAAAAAGAAGGTGCAACTCGTTACAGAGCAGATTCAGCGTGTGGCAGATATCTATCATCAGTGGCAGTCGGAGAGTACAGACGGCAACAACTTTGCTGTACCTGAGCTATATCGTAGCGTGAGCATTGACGAGATTGAGCAGAACAATTGGACGTTGGTGCCAAGCAAGTACATCGAGTTCATTGACCATGATTTAGAGATAGACTATCCCAAGGAAATGACTCGCATTCAGCAGGAGATGAAAGCACTGATACAACGAGAGAAGGAATCACAAAAGATGCTTGAAGAAGCATTTAAAGGCATTGGCTATAGCATAAACAAAGAGAAGGTATGACCATGGAGAATATAACGCTGCATAACCAAGAAGGTAAAGAGACAATTTTTGTAAACGACCTTCGGACAATCGTCTCTGCTGCCAGAGACGCCAGCTACCGTATGGCTAATTTAATGCAGGTTGCGCAAAATTGGCTTATCGGCAGACGTATTGTAGAGCAGGAACAACAGGGAAAGATTCGTGCGGAATACGGCAAGCACGTTGTAGAACTGGCATCCCAAGTTCTTACAAAAGAGTTTGGGCAAGGCTTCTCTGAAACACAGATAAGAAACTTTCGCAAGTTCTATCTGACATTCAGTGGATTGCAAATTCAGCAGACAGTGCCTGCTGAATTCAGGTCGAGGCTTGCATCAATTCAGCAGACAATGCCTGCTGAATCTTCAGACAATGGAATCGCAATGCCAGTTCAGCTTTCATGGAGTCATTATGAAAGACTGATACGTGTAGCTGATCCAGATGCACGCTTTTGGTATATGCATGAGGCTGCCACACAACAATGGGACTATCGCACGCTGAAGCGCAATATTGATTCGCAATATTACTATCGCCTTGCTCAAACCCCAAAGTCACAGAGACAAGAAGTGGTTGACGAGATGTGCCGTTTGACAGCTGATTATGAGAACGAGAAATCAACCTTTGTCAAGAACCCTATGCTTGTCGAGTTTCTTGGGCTTAAACATCGGGAAGCATTCACAGAAAGCAAACTGGAGCAAGCCATTCTTGATCACTTGGAACATTTTCTGATGGAGATGGGCAAAGGGTATGCTTTGGTTGATAGGCAAATGCACATACATACAGAAGACAATGATTACTACATTGATCTCGTATTCTATAACTATCTATTGAAATGTTTCGTTTTGGTTGACCTCAAAACTATCAAAGTGTCTTATGAGGATGTGGGGCAAATGGATATGTATCTTAAACTTTTTGACACCTACAAGCGTCCCGAAGGCGATAATCCAGCAATCGGAATAATTCTTTGTTCAGAGACAAATGCCGATGTGGCACGTTTTTCTACTCTTGCCACCAACAAGCAGATGTATGCTTCAAAGTATCTTACGTATATGCCGTCAAAGGAAGTTTTGGCACGTGAAATAGAACAACAAAAAGAAATATTCCGTTTACAAAATAATGAAGAAGAGGAGAAGTAGCCTATGAAACTGAAGAAGTATAAATTAGGTGAACTAATATCTTTATGCGATGAGCGAAATTCTGACAATAAATATACATTGTCAGATGTAAAAGGCATCTCCATCAAAAAAGAGTTTATTGAAACGAAGGCAGATATGGCTGGAGTTTCCTTATCACCATATATTCTTGTGCGTCCCGATAGTTTTGCTTATGTAACTGTGACATCGAGAAATGGTGAAAAGATAACTCTTGCGCATAATACATCGGAAGATACTTATATAGTTTCTTCTTCATATATTGTGTTTAAAGTTGATAAACCAGAAATCATATTGTCCGATTATCTTTTCATTTTCTTCAACCGTCCTGAGTTTGACCGCTATTCACGTTTCAATTCGTGGGGAAGTGCTCGTGAGACATTCTCTTGGGAAGATTTTTGTGACATCGACATCACTCTTACATCCATCGAGCAGCAGCGTAAATACGTTGATGTTTATTTGGCACTCCAAAACAATCTTGCTGCCTATCAAAGCAAAGTGGAAGAATTGAAACTTGTATGTGATGGGTACTTGGATAAATTGAAAACTGAAAATGAAAAATTGAAAATTGGAGAGTTTATTGAAGTGTGCGACGAAAGAAATAGCGAGGGTATATATACCTTGAAGAATCTTCGTGGGGTCTCCATAGAAAAGAAGTTCATTGACACAAAGGCAGATATGGCAGGTGTTTCTTTGGCACCTTACATAGTGGTCAAACCAGACTACTTTGTATTTGTTCCTGTTACATCGAGAAATGGAGAGAAAATCACTCTTGCCATTAATGATTCTGAAGACACCTATATCGTATCATCGGCATATACTGTCTTTAGAGTAAAAGATACAAATAGATTACTTCCAGAGTATCTTTTTATGTTCTTCGATCGTTCAGAGTTCGACCGCTATGCACGTTTCAATTCATGGGGTAGTGCAAGAGAAGTGTTCACGATGGATGATATGAATGATGTGGAAATTCCAATCCCAGACATCTCTGTTCAACGAGAGATAGTCAACATCCATAAGTGTTATA
>CAMHPC010000103.1 GCA_946186945.1 uncultured Prevotella sp. | reverse complement strand
ACCATTTCCTATCGGCTCATTGGCGTTTCCGACTGCAAACATAGTAACTGATTTAGTTGTCTGTTCTATTTTTCCAAGTCATTTTAATATGGGGGATGCCATCGAGCATGAAGGTGTCTGAAGACTGCCTGAAGCCTACACTTTCATAGAACCCCTTGGCATATTCCTGTGCCTCAATGTCGATGTGCTTTGCATCGAAGTGTTCAATGGCAGCATCGATGGCATGAAGCATGATTTGTTTGCCATAGCTTTTGCCTCTTTCGGTAGTGATTACCCTGCCAATGGAGATTTCCTTCATGTGCGTACCGGCTGGACAAACGCGAGCCAAGGCCACCACTTTGTCTTCGAGGGTCAGCCACAGATGGATGGCAGACTGGTCATCGCCATCCAAATCCTGATAGACACAGTTCTGCTCGACCACGAATACCTCACTCCTCACTCTCAGGAGTATGTAGAGTTCATCGGTCGTCAGTTCCCCGAAGGATTTCTTATGTAACTGCGGCTTGGTGTTCATACCCAATCAAAGGTGTCTGTTCCGGCACCTAATTCAAAGTGATATTTGGCAATGCCTAAGTCCATCTGGGTATAGCCAATCATGGAAAATCCTTTCTTGGCTCGTACCTGATGGCGGTTGCCCACCATGCCGACATACTCAAACGAGAACTTCTGCTGGTTCACGGCAGTCGGAGCAAGCAGGGCTGCTTCAATACCTTTCCTGAACCACAAAGGAGTATTGTCACTGGCATTGCTGACATCCGCCACGCTCTTTATCTTGTGCGTGACACCCTGTGTCTCTCCATAGCCAAGGGCAATCATACAGACGAGCTTTTCGTCTTTGCCGACATTATATGCCTCTGGAACCTTGCGATACGAAAGTCCTACCCAGCAAGTGTTGAGTCCCAATGTCTGGGCAAGGAGAACTATTTGCTCTCCATAGTAGCCCACCCGCTCATCGAGGTCTTTGGCCTTCTTGCCAACCATCACGAGGTAGTTCTTCACTCCACTGAATGTACCATACGACAGCATTCCTGTGAATGCCTTCGTCTCGTCCTGTACCAGCTGAATATTCAGGTTGCCAACCTTGTTGCACTCCGTGATCTTATCTTGGAGAACAGCAATAACGTCGGCAGGGATTATCTTGTCAAGGTACTTACGCACACTGTGACGTGCAGATATCGCTTCAAGTAGGGTCATCTTTGCTTTAGATTATGATATTTACGAAGTTAGGCGGAAGTCCCTTCGTCTTTGGGGCTTACCGCCTTCGCTTATATAGCCTTCAAAACACAGTCTTCAAACCTTGATTGCAAAGTTAATGGTTTTCCTGATAATTTGTTCATCTCCCACATCTTTCTTGCAGTATATGTTTGCTTTTTAACATATATAGACGAACTGACATCACCGAGAATTACAAAAAACGAGGATGTATCTGATACACCCTCGCTGACCAACGTATTGTTATTTTAGTTTATTGTAAATCTCACCGCAGACAGGCACCATATTACTTCAGATTCTTGGTGAAAAAGTCTGCCAGTTTGTCCCAAGGGATGAGGTTCTTAGGCTCTCCCTTACCTTCCAATTGGGTATAGCCTCCATCGTAGAGGTCGCAATGTGAGGCTCCGGGGATGATGAGCAGTTCTTTGTTCTCAGGGTTTGGATTGGGCTTGACAACTACATTATAACCCTCAGCCTTGCCCTCTACCATGTAGTGATAGGCAGCCTCGCCCATATAGCGAGAATGAGCCTTCTCACCATGCATCACGAGGACGGCAGAACGAATCTCATTGATATAATAGAGGAAGCGGGAGTTTGCGTATGCCTGGGTACCTATCACACGCCAGCCATCGTTGGAGTTGCCACTGCGCTTGTGGTAGCCACGTGGCGTAATGTAATAGTCGTAGTAATCCTTCACGAACTGAGGAGCATCCTCCGGCAGGGGATTTACCACACCGCCAGCCATCGCCGTGGGGTCAGTGAGACGCTGGTTCGAGAGAGCCGCACGTGCCTGATGGCGTGACTCTTCCTTGTCCTCACTATCGAAGTAGCCGTTGCCGCTGACACGTGTCATATCGTACATCGTAGAAGCCACTGTTGCCTTGATGCGGGTATCCGCAGCGGCAGCATTGAGGGCGATGCCTCCCCAGCCGCAGATGCCAATGATGCCAATCCTCTCTGCATCCACATTCTCTTGCTTCGAGAGGAAGTCAACTGCCGCCATGAAATCCTCGGTGTTGATGTCGGGAGAAGCAGTGCGACGTGGCTCACCGCTGCTCTCACCCGTATAGGAAGGATCAAAGGCCAGTGCCACGAAACCACGCTCTGCCATTCGCATGGCATAGAGTCCGCTCGACTGCTCCTTGGTGGCTCCAAAGGGGCCACTGACAGCAATAGCAGCCAACTTACCTTGGGCATCTTTCGGTGTGTATAAATCAGCAGCAAGCGTCATACCATACTGTGTCTCAAACGTCACTTTCTTGTGGTTCACTTTCTCACTCAGTGTGAACACCTTGTCCCACTCTTGTGTCAATTCAATCTTTGCCATATCGTTATCTGTAATTTGTTTCTTATCTGTGCAAGCTGCCAGCATCCCTACAACCAGCATCGCCGTTAATAGTGTCTTTTTCATCTGATATACTTTTTACCGTTTTTAATATACAACCCTTTTGCAGGTTCATGTTTTTGCTCCGTTCCATTTAGGGCATATATTTTCCCGTCATGTCCCACTGATGTAGTAGTCTTAACCCCAGCGGTTTCGGCTATCGATAGTGTCACACTTATACGTCCTTGACCGGCTCTCAGGAAACTCTTCAATTCATCAAGCGACTGATATTCGATACGTCCAAGACGGGTATATCTCCAGGAATTGCTGCCATAGAACAGCACTATCTGGTTGCCATTGTACAGAATGACATCGCCAGCCACGGTAGTGATCTGCTGGTCGCTCGTGGGCAGCGAACGCCCCAAACCTCCCACTTTCTCAAAACCGCCATAGTCATCAGCCTCATAGGTGATGGGCTGCTGCTGTAGTGCAGCCACAAGTGTACGCGTGGCATCGTTGTCCTCTAAGTTGACGGGCAATGTCTTGCCCTCGATGGTGATATCGATCCTCATATCCGATGATGTTGTTTGTGCCTGTATTTCCTCGCTGGAGCAGGCAGTTATGAGCAGTGCTACGATTGCCAGTAGCAGATGTTTTATAATAGTTTGCTTCATGGTGCAAAGGTATGATGAAAAATCCGCAACCCTGATAGATGGATTGCGGATGAAACTACCAAAAATGTGGAATCCCTATTTTGGCTGCTGTTCAGTGTAAAATTGCGAGGGTGTCTTTCCCGTCACCTGTTTGAACAGACGTGTGAAATGATTGGGATATTCAAACCCAAGTCGCTCCGATACCTGTGTCACATGCATGCCGCTCATCAGAAGGTTCTTGGCGCGCATCACGATGAACGAGCGGATGTAGTCCTTTGGACTCTCTCCCATAGCCTCGCGGATGATATCACCGAAATAGCCTGGTGAGAGGCATAACTCGCTGGCACAGTGCTTCACGCTCGGGAGTCCGTTTTTCAGTTGCCTACCTTTGTCGTAGTAATCGATGAGTACCTGTTGGAAGCGGCTTAGAATGTCGTTGCCTGTCTTGGCTATCTCTTGGAACTGACGATGGTAGAAACGCTTGCAGTAGTCGAGTATCAGGAGGATGTAGTCGCGGATGATGTCATCATGAAGTTCTCCTTTTTTGTCACTCGTCTGTATCTCCTTGCGCACGTTGCCCATAAGACCTGCAAGTACATCCTTCTCCTCTTCAGTAAGAAAGAGTGCCTCGTTGGTGCTATATGAAAAGAAGTGATAGTCGGCAAGCCGACGCTCTATCTCTGAACCTTGGACAAACTGTTGGTCGAAAAGCAGTGCCCAGCCGTGATACTGCCGCCGTGTGCCGTCGTCGCGCTTGCCGCCAATCTGTCCTGGTGCAAGTGCTAAAAGTGAACCGTCTGTCTCGTCGTATCGTCCGATACCATAGGTCAGGTTCTCTGGAAACTCCCGTTGCAGGAACAGCCCATATACACTATAGCGGTTCAGTGTATGGCGCACCTCACCCACCTCGTCGTAATGTATGACTGAGACGTGCGGATGCCACACCGGTGCTCCGATGTCACGGGCGTAGTCGTTGGCTTCGTTGATGTATAAATCAAGCTTCGTAGGCATATTTCAAGATACTTTCACAGATAGGTTTCTTTCCTTTTATAACTCCTAATTGAGGTTGGCGTATGCTTCTCCCATCAACAGATGGTCGCCATTGTGCAACAGTTCAATATCAATTCCTTTCTGGAAAATCAATATGATGTCAGAACCACCGAAAAGGAAATAGCCCATTTCCTGACCTCGTTTCAGATGGTCGCCGACATGTAATGACGGAAGCCAATTGCAGGAACAAATCTGCGACATACCTACAGGAAGCATTGCCACAAGACCGTAGTCTTCGGTCTCGATGATGGCACATGAACGGGTCTCAACCATCTGGAAGCCCATGTTGTTATGATAGTAGTAGAGCTTCTGGTCCTCATCCCAAAGGGTGTAACCGCCACCGGCTGCCACTCCGGGAATGGTACGCAGTTCGAGCAGTGTTCCACTGACTGGGGAATGGTATCGGTGATAGTCGTTCACATCGAGGAAGGTGTGGGTCAGTGTGCCTCCTGCGAAGGCTTCACGATAGGCTGAGCCATCGCCAATGAGCCCTCCTATGTCCGAGAGTTTGGCGGTCTTGATTTGCAAGTCTGCTGGATAAACGAGCTGATTGTCATCACCTATTGTCCACAACTCTTTAGGCCAGGAGTCAGCAGGTGCGACTACGTCGGCATCAGCTATAGGACGCTTGTCGGGTGAGGCAAGCCGTCGGGAGAAGAAATCGTTGAAGGTATGCCAGTTCGAGCCGTCTTCATACCAACCCTTCGTAAGTCCCCAGTCAGGGTCGTTAGCCACGATGTCGTAATATGTATTGTTCCAACTCTCTTCTGTAGAGAGCCAGTCGCCCCATGACTGCGCGTAGGTGGTGAGCCACGTTGCAAATGGCTCCACAAACTCTACCGTGGGGTAATAGTAGCCGCGGTCTTTCAGTTCATCCAAAGGCTGGTCAACGATAAACCAGAAATAGCCTATGCCCTGATCTGTGCGTCCGTATAGTGACTGACCGTATTCTGTGGGCGACGAGGTGGGCATCACCTCCCAAGGCAGATGCCGCACGTTCCAATCCACAAAATCGTAGAACTCTTCCAATGTCTGAGCCGGGTTGTATCGGCGGTCAGGGTTAATAGTAGCCGCTTGGCGGATTGCATGTTCAAGCAACTGCCGTACTTCCGCGTTCTCATTACAGATGCGTATCAGTTCACGTGCAGCCTCAGTATGCTCTTTTTGAGGTTTAACATCTTCTATAGGGTTGTCATCGCTGCTACATGATGTCAACACACCTAAACATCCCACGACTAACAGAATAGTCAGTAACAAAAGTTTTATTTGTCTCATATCATATTTCCGATATTTCATTTGTTCTTGTGCCATTGCACTGCTTGTCTTTAGCGGACTGTACTGACTTCGTTACTCCATCTTTGTTACTTCGCTTGTGTGTGTGTCCCCAGAAATAGACTATCGTCGTGGCTGGTTTACAGCATACGATTTCTTTTATTTTCTCAATGTCGTACTTCATATTATTACCTCCTTATCTCTTATATTCATGAGTATTCCACAAGCATCCGGACCCGTATCTCTGGCGAAAGAACTACTGGTGGATGCGTGTGGCGCATCTTCCGCCTAAGATACGCATCACTGACAGGTACAAAGAAACCAGTGGCTGCATCAAGCGCTTCAACGGCTTCCTTCATCAGTTTGTAGCGTGCCAATGTGGGAGGGTTAAAACTTCCTCCCATCACGACAATTCTTTTTATCTGGTTTTTCATGTCTTGCGTCACTTTTACGCAAAAGTACAACTTTTATTTCAATTCACCAAATTTTCTTGTGTAAATTTTACGTAAGAGCATCTTTTCCGTTCATTCTGCTCATTTTCCGTGTCGGAATGAACGAACCTCCATTTACGAAGTTAGGCGGAAGTCCCTTTGTTTTCGGGGCTTACCGCCTAACTCGCTTATTTTCAACGCTCGTTGTTTACTCCTCGACCGCTGCCTGCGCGGCGGCCAGACGTGCTATGGGCACGCGGAAGGGCGAGCAAGAAGCGTAGTTCATGCCGATCTTGGCACAGAACTTTACCGAACTGGGCTCACCACCGTGCTCACCGCAGATACCGCAACGGAGCTCCGGACGCACCTCACGACCCTTGTTCACGGCATACTTGATGAGTTTACCTACACCGTTCTGGTCGAGCACCTGGAACGGATCTACCTTCAGTATCTTCTTGTCCAGATACACTGGCAGGAAGGAAGCGATATCATCGCGTGAATATCCGAAGGTCATCTGAGTGAGGTCGTTGGTACCGAATGAGAAGTACTGAGCCTCTGTAGCTATACGGTCGGCAGTGAGAGCAGCGCGAGGTATCTCGATCATAGTACCTATCTCAAACTCCACCTCTACTCCATACTCCTCAAACACTTCCTTGGCCACTCTCTGAATTATCTCCTTCTGCTGCTTCAGCTCATACAGGATACCGATCAGTGGCACCATGATTTCGGGCATGGGGTTCTTGCCTTCCTTCTTCAGTTCGCAGGCGGCGCTCAGTATGGCGCGAGTCTGCATAGCAGTGATTTCAGGGAAGGTGATACCCAGACGGCAACCACGGTGACCCAGCATCGGGTTGTTCTCAGCCAGAGATGCTACGCGGCGCTGGATAGCCTCCAGAGAGACGCCCATCTCCTTAGCCATTGTCTCCTGACCAGGAATATCGTGGGGAACGAACTCGTGGAGAGGAGGATCGAGCAGACGGATGTTCACGGGCAGACCGTCCATAGCCTCGAGGATACCCTTGAAGTCAGCCTTCTGGTAAGGCAGCAGCTTAGCGAGAGCCTTCTCACGTCCAGCAACGCTGTCAGAGAGGATCATCTCACGCATAGCGATGATCTTCTTATCCTCGAAGAACATGTGCTCAGTACGGGTCAGACCGATACCCTTGGCACCGAAGGCGCGTGCTATGCGTGCATCGTGCGGAGTGTCGGCATTGGTGCGCACCTGCAGCTTGGTGTACTTGTCGCACAGGTCCATCAGTTCCTTGAAGTCTCCGCTCAGTTCGGCAGCCTTGGTGGGCACCTCGCCTGCATACACCTGTCCGGTGCTACCGTTCAGCGAGATATAGTCACCCTCCTTATACACCACACCGTCTATCTCCACAGTCTTGGTCTTATAGTCCACATTCAGAGCACCTACGCCCGACACGCAGCACTTACCCATACCACGAGCCACCACGGCAGCGTGCGATGTCATACCACCACGGGCAGTGAGGATACCCTCAGCCGAAGCCATACCTGCCAGGTCCTCAGGACTGGTCTCTATGCGCACCATGATCACCTTGTGACCATCGGCATGCCATGCCTGAGCATCATCGGCATGGAATACTATCTGTCCGCAGGCAGCACCTGGCGATGCAGGCAGACCCTGAGCTATCACCTTAGCCTTCTGCAGAGCTATCTTGTCGAATACTGGGTGCAGCAACTCGTCCAGTTTCTGGGGCTCGCAGCGCAGTATGGCGGTCTTCTCGTCTATCATACCCTCATGCAGCAGGTCGATGGCTATCTTCACCATAGCAGTACCGGTGCGCTTACCGTTACGTGTCTGCAGGAACCACAGTTTGCCCTCCTGTACGGTGAACTCCATGTCCTGCATGTCGTGATAGTGGTGCTCCAGCTTGTCCTGCAACTCGTTCAACTGGGCGTAAATCTCGGGCATAGCCTCCTCCATAGAGGGGAACTTCTCCACGCGCTCTTCCTCGCTTATGCCGGCGCGCTCAGCCCAGCGCTGCGAACCCAGTTTGGTGATCTGCTGCGGTGTGCGTATGCCAGCCACCACATCTTCACCCTGTGCGTTCACCAGATATTCACCGTTGAATACGTTCTCACCATTGCCGGCATCACGGCTGAAGCACACACCCGTAGCCGATGTGTCGCCCATGTTGCCGAATACCATAGCCATCACGCTCACAGCGGTACCCCACTCATCGGGTATGCCTTCCATCTTGCGGTAGAGGATGGCGCGGTCGTTCATCCAACTGCGGAACACGGCACATATGGCACCCCACAGTTGCTCTATCGGGTCGTTGGGGAAGTCCTTGCCCGTGCGCTCCTTGATAGCCTCCTTGAAGAGAACCACCAGTTTCTTCAGTTCGTCCACGCTCAAGTCCTTGTCCAACTTCACTCCACGCTCGGCCTTTACCTTCTCTATTATCTCCTCAAATGGGTCGATGTCCTCTTTGTTCACGGGCTTCATCTCCAGCACCACGTCTCCATACATCTGCACAAAGCGGCGGTAACTGTCATATACGAAGTGGGGGTTGTTTGTCTTGCGCACCATGCCCTCTGCCACCTCGTCGTTCAGGCCTAGGTTCAGGATGGTGTCCATCATGCCGGGCATAGAGGCGCGTGCACCAGAGCGCACGCTCACCAGCAGCGGGTTCTGCACATCGCCAAACTTGGAATTCATCAGGGCTTCGATATGCTTCACGGCGGCAGTCACCTCATCGTTCAGCACTTCCATTATCTTGTCCTGCCCCACTTTGTAATATTCATTACAACAGTCTGTAGTGATGGTGAATCCCGGGGGAACGGGCACACCAATCTTGTTCATCTCGGCGAGGTTAGCACCCTTACCACCGAGCAGTTCACGCATTTGCGCGTTACCTTCAGCCTTACCGTTACCAAAGGTATAAACTCTTTTTTCGCTCATAAAAACTGATTGACGTTTATCAAAATTAGATTTACAATTGTGCAAATATAGAGCTTTTCTCTCTAACTACCAAAAAATACCTCAAAAAAATCATCCAAGTTTTTCAACTTTGAAATATGTGAAAAAGATATGGCATGCGCCACCCCACATGCACCCTGGAGGGGTGCACCAAGTGCTCGTCAAGCACAATACCCAGGTCGCTAGGGCAAAAACCACAAAAAACTACGGCAAAAACTTCCTCGCAAACAAATATGGCGTGCCCGCCAATAGTGCTGCAACCTCCGCCCGCTCTGTCATGGCAAACCTATGCGGGTGAGCATCGTGCACCGAGTCAAACCTGACATACTGCAGTGACCGCCATTCCGCCAGTCCCTCACCATATAAATACTTCGCCCTGGGCGAATCGCAAATCAAAGAGTGCTTGTACGACTCATCCGGACATTGCGCGTGCCTGAAAATACGCTCCGTCTCCTCTCGTCTCTCCATCAGCACCGTCACCGCCTCATGAGTGAGCGAACACCATTGCGACCCCTTCCTCAGTGGAATAGGCGAGGGGTGAGCCATACCCAGCACTCTCTGCACCCTGAGCGACACTACCTGCATCGCCACCCGCAACCCCCTCAGCGGACGGTCCGGACGGATGGCCCACTTGTGGTAGCGGTAGTGCTGACGATAGTCGATGTCGGCTTGCGGCGTGTCGTG
>CAMHPC010000102.1 GCA_946186945.1 uncultured Prevotella sp. | reverse complement strand
ACTGTTCACTATCTTGTCCTTCAGGTCTACGATGATGCGCTGTGCCGTCTTCAGCCCTATGCCCTTCACACCTTTCAGCATACGTTCATCGCCCTGTGCTATCACTTGGCACAGGTCGTGTGGTGTGGCAGCCGATAGAATCATACGTGCGGTGTTGGCTCCCACTCCTGATACGGATATGAGCAGTCGGTAGAGTTCGCGCTCCTGTCGCGATACGAAGCCATAGAGGGTGAAGGAATCGTCGCGTCCACCGGTCACCAGTTGTTCGTGCACCAGCAGTTTCACTTCTTTCTTGCCCTGTATGGCAGAATAGGTGTTGAGCGATATATTGAGTGCAAAACCCACTCCAGCCGCCTCTACGACAGCCAGTGCCGGGGTAAGTTCAGTCAGTTCGCCCCTTATATAGTCTATCATCTAATCTTTTTTATGTGTACACTAAATGATAAACGCGAACCGCAGCCCTTTATTGCATAGAGGCTTCAAATATGATGCTATAAATATAGCGGCAGAATTGTTGTTTTTTTAGGAATATTCATTATATTTGCACGCATGATAGGGTGTAATACACAGTATAGGTTATTTTCAAGGTATTTGTCCCGAATTGTTTTTTTGTCTATTTTGAAGATAGGCTGCACAGTTGCTCTATACCTTTGCATCCGAAATCAATAGTATATAAATCTAAAAATCATAAAGCCATGAAAGAATTAAAATGCCCACACTGCGGACAAGTGTTCAAAGTAGACGAAGCCGACTATGCAAGCATCGTCAGTCAGGTGAAAAACTCCGAATTTGATGCTGAGATTACACGTCGTCTTCGTGAACTGAGCGAACGGCAGAAGGCAGAGCAAGAATTGGCTGCTGCCAAGGCGCAACAGACTTATCAGACGCAGTTGAACGACAAGCAACTGGAGATAGGTGCGAAGGAGGCTGAGATAGCACGACTTAGGACGGAGAACAAGTCTCTGCTGGAAAAGGTCAGGGGAGAGAAAGATGCTGAAATAGCACTTCTGAAAAGCCAGTTGGAAAATATAGAAAGTCAGAAGAAAGGTGAATTGGAACTTGCACTCTCTGAAAAGGACAAGGCCATTGCCCAGTTAAACTCCACCATCCAGCAGAATGATGCCAGACTCCAACTTGCCGTGATGGAAGAGCGCAACAAAGCACAGCAGGCTGTCCAGGCCAAAGAGACGGAGATTGCTCAGTTGCGTTCTGCTGCTGAATTAGACAAGCGAGAGGCACAGATACACGAAGCAGACCTGCTGAGGCGCCATGAGATGGAACTGAAGATGAAGCAAGATCAGATAGATTACTTCAAAGACATGAAGACCCGCATGTCTACCAAGATGGTGGGCGAGACCCTGGAGCAGCACTGCAGCATTGAGTTTGAGCAGTACATCCGTCCGATGATGCCCAATGCCTACTTCAACAAAGACAATGACGCTGCCGATGGCACGAAAGGCGACTTCATCTTCCGCGACTCGGAAGACGGCACAGAGTACATCTCCATCATGTTTGAGATGAAGAACGAGATGGAAACCACAGCCACAAAACATAAGAATGACGACTTTCTGAAGAAACTCGATGACGACCGCAGGAAGAAAGGTTGTGAGTTTGCCGTGCTCGTCAGCCTGTTGGAAACAGACAACGAACTGTACAACAATGGCATAGTAAACAAATCGCATTTATATCCGAAGATGTATGTCATACGTCCGCAATTCTTCGTGCCGTTCATCAACCTGTTGGTTCAGACCTCGAAGAAAAGTCTGGAATACAAGAAGCAACTAATTCTTGCACAGAGCAAGGAGGTGGATGTGACCAATTTTGAGAACAAGATGGAGGAGTTTAAGTCGAAATTCGGTCGCCACTTCCAATTGGCCTCGAAAAAGTTTGAAGATGCCGTCAAGCAGATAGACGACACTATCGCCAAACTGCTGAAAATCAAGGAGAATTTGCTCGGTTCGGAAAACAACCTGCGCCTGGCTCATCAGGACACGGAGGATCTGACCATCCGCAAACTGACATACAAGAACCCCACTATGAAGGCTAAGTTTGACGAGGCACGCAAGGCTAACAGTCTCACAGACAAGGCAGACAGCGATGAATAGTGAGACTAATAGAATTGACCAGGGCAAGCCGTTTGGCTTGCCCCTGTTGTTTGCAGATAGACGTCTGCTGGCTTAACTGTTAAGATTTTAGTTTTCTCCTTTCGCCATTGCAAAGATAAGTCCGCTTTTTGTGGTGCGCAAGAGACTATGCGTTTTTTTGCCCCTTTTGATGCGACAGATGCCACTGTAATGCGACAAACGACGGAACAGCGATTGGAAATGACGCAATATCACTTTTTTACCAGTTTCATGTACGAAAGTTGGCAATGTATACAAGAAGATTTATTTGGACATTTCCTTGAAATGTCTGCTGAATTCTCCAAATATGTTTCTAATTTGTGGAGAGATGCATCACTCCCTATAATATTTCTCTTGCTATCCATGCACAGGCTTCGGCATCGGCGAGTGCGTGGTGGTGGTTCTCCAGATGGTAGCCACATGCTGCCGCAACCGTATGCAACTGGTGGTTGGGCAGATAGCGGAACTTGCGGCGTGCCACACACAGCGTGTCGTAAAACTCATAATCAGGATAATCCATCTGATACACCCTGAAGACGGCCTTCAGGCATCCCTCATCGAAAGGCTTGTTGTGTGCCACAAGCGGAAGGCCTTCAATAAGAGGCTCTACCTGTTTCCATACATCGGGGAAGACAGGAGCCGTATCCGTATCATCACAACACAGGCCGTGTACTCTTGTACACCAATAATTGTAATAGTTGGGCTCAGGCTGAATGAGCGAGTAGAACGAGTCTACCATCTCACCATCGCGCACTATGACTATTCCAACACTGCATACAGAACTGCGCTCACGGTTGGCAGTCTCGAAGTCTATTGCTGCAAAATCTCTCATTTTCCGTCTTTCTCGTAATAGTTGTTGTAGGATTATTCAAGCCTAAAGAGTCAACAGGCAAGTGCAAATTTATATGATTTTCTCATAAAAGCACTCCTTAGGTGTTAGGAAAATCAGTTTTTCCCTTGGTCTTGCGTTATTTTCTCCATAACCTGTTTAACTTTTTGGTGTATTACTCTTTGCTTCGCGAAATTAGGCTGCACCTCATTTATAAAAATGTGCAAGCACATTTTGTATTGTCTTCGGTTTGCACTACCTTTGCCTGCGAGAAAGAGAGATAGAACAAGATGGACAATAAGAAAGCGACATTGGAACTGGGCACCAAACCGGTGGGAGGACTGCTACTGCAGTATGCCATACCATCGATGATAGCCATGACCGCATCGAGCCTGTACAATATCATAGACCGAGCGTTTATCGGTCAGGTGGTGGGTGCCGATGCCATCGCCGGACTGGGTGTCACCTTTCCGTTCATGAACCTGACCGCAGCATTCGGAGCGGCGGTGGGTGTGGGTGCCAGCACCGCCATCAGCGTGCGACTGGGACAGAAGGACTATGGCACGGCACAAAGACTGCTGGGCAACACCGTGACTCTCAACCTTGTGATAGGCATATCGCTGGCCGTGATATGCCTAACATTCCTCGACCCCATACTGCGATTCTTCGGAGCGAGCGACCAGACCCTGCCCTACGCCCGCGAATTTATGGAGGTGATACTGGCGGGCAATGTCATCACACACATGTACTTCGGTATGAACGCTGTACTCAGGGCTGCCTCCAAACCCCGGCACGCCATGTATGCCACAATCTTTACCGTGGCCATGAACATACTGCTCGATGTGGTATTCATCTGGTGGTGGCACTGGGGCATTCGTGGGGCAGCCTTCGCCACAATCATATCGCAGACTTTGGCCATGATATGGCAGTTGTGGCTCTTCAGCGACAAGAAGCAACTGCTGCACCTGCGACGCGGCATCTACCGACTGCACAGCACTCTGGTGAACAATATCCTGAGCATAGGCATTTCACCCTTTCTGATGAATGTGTGCGCATGCATCATCGTGATATTCATGAACAACCAGTTTGTGCGCTACGGAGGCGACATGGCCATGGGAGCCTACAGCATAGCCAACTCGCTGGGCATGATGTTTGTGATGTTTGTGATGGGAGTAAACCAGGGTATGCAACCCATAGCAGGATATAACTACGGTGCACAAAAGATAGACCGGCTGTTGAGGGTGCTCAACCTCGCCATTCTCTTCGCCACCGCCATCATGGTGACTGGATGGCTCATCGCCATGTTTGGCGCCGAGGCCTGCGCCCGCCTGTTTACTACAGACGACACCCTCATAGCCATGGCAGCACGTGGCATACGGATAAATATGTTGCTGTTCCCCGTCATAGGCTTCCAGATGGTGGTGACCAATTTCTTCCAGTGCATAGGCAAAGTGAAGGTGAGCATATTCCTTTCTCTCTCACGGCAACTGCTTCTGCTGCTGCCCATGCTCTATGTACTGCCCCTGTTCTGGAAACTGGACGGTGTATGGTATTCGCTGCCTGCATCAGATGCCATGGCTGCCATCATAGCACTGTGTATGATGATAGTATATATGCGACGATTTAAAAAAATGGAGAAAGCAACATCTACGATATGAGCAAGAAAGTGATAATAAGCGTAGGCAGACAACTGGGCAGCGGCGGCAGAGAGATTGCCAAGATGCTCGCCGACACCTTTGACTGCGATTTCTACGACCGCGAGATACTAAACCTGGCAGCACGCGAGAGTGGGTTCACAGAGAAGATATTCGAACAGCACGATGAGCGCAAGGGGTTCTTCCGCCACCTGCACCATGTGAGGCTGCCACTGATGAACGACAATACATTCTTCGACAACCGTTTCTCGGAGGAGGGTCTGTTTCAGTGGCAGAGCGAGGCCATACGCCATGCCGCCGAGCAACACTCGTGCGTCTTCGTAGGTCGCTGTGCAGACTATATTTTACGCGACATGCCCGAACTGGTGAGCATCTTCGTGACGGCACAGACCGACTACCGCATAGCCAAGGTATGCGAACGCGAAGGATGCGATGCCAAACAGGCTCAGCGCATCATCAACCAGGCAGAGAGCCAACGCGCACAATACTACCACTACTACACTGGCAAGCGATGGGGCGACAGCAGCAGTTACAACCTCTGCATAGATGCCTCGCTCATAGGCAACGAACGTGCAGCCGCCATGATTGCCGAGTACGTGCGTGAAGTGAGAGGACTGTGATGATGCTGACAGGCACAGACCGCACTCCGTACGCTGTGGGTATATGCGCCGTAATGGCGCTCGCAGCGATGATACTCATCTCGCCCGACTCGTACCTGCACGACCTCTTTGGCAGAGGCGACTCATCGTGGTTTTACCTCTGCGGCAAGGCGTGGATGTGTGGCATGGACCCATACGTAGACTTCTCCGACTCCAAGGGACCTCTTTTGTGGCTCATCTATGGCATAGGCTACTTGTTGGCCCCAGAGAGTTATACGGGTGTGATGTGGCTCAGTGTGCTGTGCTATACTGCCACGCTCTATATCACCTACCGCACACTACGCCTGTGGCTGCAGACACACTCGGCATGGATAGGCACGGCACTCATGTTCTGTGCATACCTCAACCCTCTGCTACACTATGAGGTGCGAGCCGAAGACTTCTGCCTGCCATGGCTGCTGCTTGCCATGTACGTACTGGCAAGGAGCGTATGGGGCGACACGCCTACCCCACGGCAGTGGAACAGGTATGCATTGGCAGCAGGCATGGCGATGGGTGCCACGCTGATGATAAAATTCAGCATCACCGCCAGTGTGGGCATTCTGGCACTGTCGCTGCTCATTGCCTCACGCCGGAGGGCTCTTCTTCTCGCCGCCATGATGTTGCTGGGCACAGCCATGGCAGTGCTACCGTTCGTACTCTATTTCGCTCTGCATGGCCATCTCTCACAATTCATCTACGAATATTTCGTACTCACATTCATCACCACCAGCCACTGGACCGACGGCCAACTCTTCATCTTCGGCTTCATATCACTGTATATGTGGCGCACGGCACTTGCCGTATTGGTAGTGACTGTGGCAGGCACACTTCTCGCCCGAGGCATGCTCACACGCTGGCGCTGGTGGCCCACACTGGCTTTCATGGCGGTGTTCTTCATCACGGTGCAAAACTGCACCTGCGAATACTACCTGAGCACCGATGCTCCCTTCCTCATCTTCGGCGTGGCGGCACTACTGCTACGCATACCCCGACGTTGGATACCCACCACCCAATGGGGCACCTCTACCATCGTGGCATTGACACTCGCGCTCTTAGTGTATGTCAACTATGAGAAGTACGACAAGATAGGCAACTGGCGGTGGCAGCAGTCGGAAGCAGCCGCCGAATACCATGACCTGGCGGACAATGTGCAGGGCAAAAGCCCCACTATGGTGTGGTTGGGCTTCTTCGATGCGCAGGATGTGCCGGGAGGAGCGCTTCCTGGCTGCAAGTACTTCGCACGGCAGGACGGAGAGACACAGCAGATGCTGGACAATGCCAAGAAGGCTATAAGCGACAGACAGACACAATATGTGGTAGTGAACGGCGACGATACCGACAATTGCCGGTGGGTGGAGAACTGCGGTTACAGACTACTGAATGCCGAAAGGGGCCGGCGATGGTTGTACGAGCGTATGACAGAGCAATAAAAAGACGCCCTCACACGTTATTATGACATGAAGATAGGAAAAATCATAGAACTGGAGAAGATAGTTGACCCACGCGGCAACCTGACCGTGGCACAGGGAGATATAGACGTGCCCTTTGATATCAAACGAGTGTACTGGGTGTACGATGTACCGGCAGGCGAATACCGCGGCGGACATGCTCACAGACAGTGCCGTGAAGTGCTGGTGGCTCTGAGCGGCAGTTTTCACGTGACACTCGATGATGGAACACAGCGCGAGACCTATCTGCTCAACCACCCCTATCAGGGACTGCTCATAGATACAGGCATCTGGCGCACCCTCGACGATTTCTCAAGCGGTGCCGTATGTCTGGTTCTCGCCTCGGAACTCTTTGAAGAGGCTGACTATATTCGTGAATACGATGAATACATGAAGTATGTGGCAGATAACGATAAAGCGCTATGACCACTCTCGCTGTGGGGAGTGGAATGACTGCGTAAGGCTCACGCGCAATGCCACTTTCCTGCACCTGCGCTCATATATGGACTATCACCAGGAACGCTTCCACGACCACTCGCTGATGATTTATGCAGACGGCAGACTGGTGGCTCTGCTGCCTGCCAATGCCGAGGGCACCGACGTATACTCCCACCAGGGACTGACATACGGCGGACTGCTCACCACTCCTCAGGTGGGAGCCTCGATGATGCTGACTATCGTAGACCGTATCGCCGACTATCTGGCAGCCGAGGGTTTCCGCACTCTGCACTACAAAGCCATACCATATATCTACCACCGCCAACCATCGGAGGAGGACCTGTATGCGCTCTGGCGCAAAGGGGCACAACTCACGGCACGCGACATAGCATCTGTAGTGGTGCCCGAGCGACCTGTGGCATGGCGCCGCGACCGACGCTACAACGCCAACAAGGCACAAACCGACGGGGTGACGGTGATGCGAAGCCATGACTACAAACCTTTCTGGCAGGTGCTCGACGATAACCTGTGGCGCACCTACGGTGTGCACCCCGTACACAGCATCGATGAGATAGAACTGCTCTCTGGCAGGTTTCCCGACAACATACGTCTGTACGAGGCCCGTCATGAGGGCAAGGTGGTGGCTGGCACCGTGCTCTATCTCACTCCTATGGTGGCACACGCCCAATATATCTCTGCCACTCCCGAGGGCAAGCACCTGCATGCCGTGGATGCACTCTACAGGTATCTGCTGACAGAGGAACTGACCTCATGGCCATACATCGATTTCGGGCGGTCTACAGAAAATCAGGGCCTCGTGCTCAACGAGACCCTGATATATCAGAAAGAGGGGTTCGGCGGTCGCGGCGTGTGCTACGACACCTATACCCTACCCTTGCACAATGGCTAACAGATAAGCAGCACAGTGACACCACGTGCAGCCTGGGCACCCATCACCAGTGCCTGCTCTATATCGGCAGTCTTCGATGGTCCGCTGATCCAGCAGCCATAGCCCAGTTCCGGCACCTTGATACGCTTGTAGCCCTCGTGCATATTGTTCACTATATTCTTACTATCGAGCAGTATCACCAGTTCCTCGCTGATGAAGCACACTGCCTTCTCCTTCATCGTCTGCGGTATCCACACACAGGCATTCTCCGCCACACCTATCTCGCCTTGCAGTATACCCACATCGGTACCATTCAGTTCATTAGCCTCAGCCACCGTGTCGGGGTTCTTCTGTGCAATGGTAATCTGCGGCAGGTGCGAAGCAAAGACCTTTGACTCGGGATAGAGTTCCTTTATCACCTTGTTCACATCATCCTGGGCACTGATACACTTCACCTTGCCGCCCGATGTCTCCGTCATCTGTATAAACTGCTTCACAGGGTCGTCGTAGGTGATACCTTTTATGTTTATTTCGGGCATGTCGTACTGCTCCCTGGTATTACGGCGCAGTTTTTCAAACAATTCTTCTTTCTTCATAACCAGTAATCATTTTTTTTGATTGCTAAGACTCATTTCACCAGTCCCCTCTTCCACAACACATGGAACGGTTTCTTGGGGAACCGCATCATCTCATGTCCCTTGCCCCAGGCATTCAGTCCGTTGTATATGAGGAAGCGCGGCAAGTGGTTGGCTACAGGCGACCACCAGAGGGCAGAGTTGTATATCCATTTATGATTGAACACCATACTCATACCCCTCGACATCCATTTCTTCTCCGTAGAGGCGTGACCCAGACCCTTGAGTTGCTGTCGCCACTGATACACCTGTTCGCCCAGGTCCACCTTGGCAGGACAGACATTGGAGCATGAGAGGCAGAGTGAGCATGCCGACACATTATCATGATAGCGGTGTGGATCCTTCAGCATACCCAGGTTGACACCGATGGGACCGGGAATAAAGTAGGTGTAACTGTAGCCTGTGGAACGACGATATACCGGACAAGTATTCATGCATGCGCCACAACGTATGCACTTCAGCGTGCGCCAGTGGCGCTCGTCGGCGATGATGTCCGACCGTCCGTTGTCCACCAGCACCACGTGCATCTCTCCACCCGGGCGTGCCTTTTCGAAATGCGCGGTGAAGGTAGTAGTGGGCTGTCCCGTTCCGCTGCGGCATAGCAGGCGCTGGAATACCGCCAGAGAGTCATAGTCGGGCACTATCTTCTCCAGTCCCATAGCCACTATATGCAGTTTGGGCATCGAGGTGCTCATGTCGGCATTACCCTCGTTGGTACACACCACCACATCGCCCGTCTTTGCCACGCCGAAGTTGCAGCCCGTCATGCCTGCCTGAGCCTGCATAAACTCATCGCGCAGATGGTAGCGTGCACAGCGCGTGAGGTATGTGGGGTCGTAGTTGCCCTTCTCCTTGCTTATGCCCAGTTCCTCAAACTTCTCACCTATCTCCCTGCTGGTAAGATGTAGGGCGGGCATCACGATATGCGAGGGTTTCTGTCCTTTCAACTGGATGATACGCTC
>CAMHPC010000101.1 GCA_946186945.1 uncultured Prevotella sp. | reverse complement strand
TTCATTGATTATATTTGTTAGATAATTTTCGGAGTATTCGGAGTACTCGGAGTACTCGGAGTTTTCTGATTGTTATCTTGGCTCATATTTCTTTGCTTATGGTTTTTATTCTGCAAATATATTTTTTTTTCTGATTGAATATTACTACTAAGAAGTATTTTTTGTACCTTTGCAGAATGTGAAAACCTAAATCGAACAACGCATGATACGCAAGAAATTATTCCTTGGGCTGCTGAGCCTTACGGTAGCAGTAGCAGCCTCGGCACAAGAGGCATTGTGGAGCGGCAGCCAGGTGCAGTCGCCAGTGGTAAACAGTGATGGCACCGTGACATTCAACGTGTCGATACCAGGTGCCACGAAGGTGGAGGTGACGGGCGACTTCCTGCCACCAGTAAAGATAGACACCCCGATGGGAGCGGCCGAGCGACCAGGCACTGTCGCACTGACACAGACGGGCAATGTGTGGAGTTATACCACCGCCCCACTGGCACCCGAACTCTATTCCTACTCACTGATAGTAAACGGCATGAGCATGCTCGACCCCTCCAACGTGTATGTGAACCGCGACGTGGCAGCCATGACCAATATCTTCATAGTGAGCCGCGAGGCAGGCGACAAAGGCCAACTATATCAGGTGAACGAGGTGCCCCACGGTGATGTGGCAAAGGTGTGGTACGACAGTCCGACACTGAAGATGAAGCGTCGCATGACGGTGTACACCCCCGCCGGCTATGACAAGGGCGGAGACTACCCTGTGCTCTACCTGCTACACGGAGCCGGCGGTGATGAGGATGCCTGGACCACCCTGGGACGCGCAGCACAGATACTCGACAATATGATAGCCAGCGGACGCGCCGTGCCCATGATAGTGGTGATGCCCAACGGCAATACCGACTGCCAGGCAGCTCCTAGAGCATGGTCGCGCGGCATGTACCAACCCTCGTTCATGGCGAGCGTCAACCAAAAGCCCGTAGCAACGATGGACGAGAGTTTCACCGACATCATAGCCTACGTGGAGAGCCACTACCGTGTGAAGGCCGACAAGCAGCACCGCGCCATCTGCGGACTCTCTATGGGCGGCTGGCACTCGTATGCCACCTCGCGCCGCTATCCCAAGTTGTTCGACTACGTGGGACTCTTCTCGGCAGCAGTGAGCATGGGGGGCGACAGAGAGAAATCGTACTACGACCTGGTGAAGAACGACAAGGAGATACAACAGCAACTGGCAACGCTTTTCGCCGCAAAACCCAAACTCTACTGGATAGGCATAGGCAAAACCGACTTCCTGTACGACCAGAACACCGGACTGCGCCGTTACCTGACAGAGAAGGGCTATCCCTACGAATACTTAGAGACCGAAGGTGGACATATATGGCGCAACTGGCGCGACTATCTCACCATCTTTGCAGGAAAGATTTTTAAATAGAACCTATGCAAGAACTACAACCAGGCACCACGCTGCAAGGCGGCAAATACCGCATACTATCCGTACTGGGTCAGGGTGGTTACGGCATAACATACAAGGCACAGCAAAGCGGACTGAACAGGACAGTGGCGATAAAGGAGTTTTTCGTGTCGTCGCTGTGCGACCGCAACACCACTCGCAGCACTATGGTGGCTGTGAGCGAGAGCAACGTAGAGCACGTGGAGCGCTACCGCAAGAAATTTGCCAGCGAGGCACAGATGATATCCAATCTGCACCACCCCAATATTATCAGCATCTACGAGGTGTTTAATGAGAACGGCAGTTCGTACTACGTGATGGAATATATAGAAGGTGGTTCGCTGACCGACCTGATAAAACATGGTGCCGTGAGCGAGGCCGAAGCCCTGAAATATATCCGTCCGGTGGCAGATGCACTGAGATATATACACAAGCAGAAGATATGCCATTACGACATAAAGCCAAACAACATCATGGTGCGCAAGGACAACGGTCAGCCAGTGTTGATAGACTTCGGCATATCCAAGCACTATGACGAGAAAGACAAAGCCAGCACCACCACGCCCGTAGGCATAAGCGAGGGCTATGCTCCCCTGGAACAGTACAACCCCAAGAACATGGCCAAATTCTCGCCACAGACCGACATCTACTCCCTCGGAGCCACACTTCTGGCACTGGTGACAGGCCACACCCCTCCCGCCCCATCGGTTATCATATCAAACGGACTGCCAATACCTGGGCACCTGAGCGAGAGCACACAGAATGCCATACGACACGCGATGGTGCTCAACCGCGAGACACGAACAGCCACGATAGACCAGTTTTTGGCACAACTGGGAGGCACTGAGGACTTACATGAAGACACCCGCGTGAGACCGATAAACGACGACAGCACCACAGCGGCAGCCTCAGTGGCAGCATCGCCGATCACAGCAGCAAGAGGATACACTGGCAGCGACGCCGAAACAGATAATGAAGAAGAAGACCCCAACAGGAAGCGACTCATCATCGTAGCCTCTATACTGGGTGTGATAGTAGGCTCGCTGCTGCTCTTCATCATACTACGCGCCATGAGCAACAAGGACGAAGTGCAGTATGCAGAAAGTGCCACCGAGGTAAGTGCCGCCGAAGCAAGCACCGTCGAGGCACCAGCCACCATAGAGGAGAAAGTGGAGCCCATAGCCCAACCCGAGACCGTGTACGACTGGACCGGCACCTATACTGCCGAGACCGACCTGGGCAGCACTGCCGGCGGCACACCCATGATAATGATGATTGAGATGGTCTTAAACAAGAATGGCGATGAATACAGCGGTACCATGTCGATAGACGGATACCAGACCATGGGACGCTACCACATCACTGCAAATGCCTCTACAAACAATCTGCGCGTGTACTGCAAGAGCACAGATGCCGATTCGTTTGGTGGGGCACAGTTGAGCAATGGCGACAATATCTGTACACTGACCTACGGCAACGACCGCACGCTGACGGTATCATGGAGTCATTACATGGAAGACGTAACCAACGATCACACCACCATCAGCAAGAAGTAGCCTGAGGTTACTCCTGCTTCTCTGGGCGTAGCGGTGCTGCAAGATGTATGAGCCATCTGCCGCGCCGCTTCGTCATATCCAGGCGATAGGTGTCTGCCGTGCGCAGACTGCTCACATCGCCTATGCTGTCCATGAGGAAATAGTCGCTCACGGTGATGAGAGCATAGCCCACAGTGTCCTCGTCGGCTGCCTCCACCTCATCCACTTCCACCTGAGCCGCTGTAGGATGCTGACGCAGGCTGTCTACATCATCTTGATGAACATTGCTTGCCACAAACTCTATCCACCTGTGCGACTCGGGGGTGGAATACTGTATGGCAGTGGCAAACTGGTAGTTGAAATAGGCTGTGGCGAAACTGTCCACAGCACGCTCGGCAGGTGATTCACTGCCGATGAAGCCGTTTTCACACGAGCACAACACGAGCACGGCAGAAAGCACGGCTCCCATGATACGAGAAATATAGTGCGTCATAACAATATCTAATTTACTGTGGTCAAAGAGTAATTCGGGCAAAAGTACGATATTTTTTTCAATTGCTTTGCGTTATTTGTTTTTTTTGCTACTTTTGCACCACTTTTTACTATTGCCAACCAAATTCTTCAGCAGGCAGATGTTCAGATTTATATCCTTCGGAAGCGGCAGCAGCGGAAACTGCTATTACCTATGTACAGAGCACGACGCCCTGCTCATAGACGCTGGTGTGGGCATACGCACACTGAAGAAGAACTTCTCACTCTATGGACTATCGATACAGAGTGTGCATCACATCGTCATTACCCACGACCATGCCGACCACATTAAGTCGGTGGGCAGTCTGAGCCATGATCTGCATGTGCCCGTATATGCCACCGCCCTGGTGCACCACGGCATAGACAGGAACTACAGTGTGCGGCACAAGATAGACCATGCCGATGTGCACTACATAGAGAAGGGCAAGCGTTACGAACTGGGCGACTTTACAGTGACGCCCTTCGAAGTGCCTCACGACAGCAGCGACTGCGTGGGCTACCGTGTGGAGCACGACGGAGTGGTGTTCTGTCTGATAACCGATGTGGGCAGCGTGACCGACGAGATACGCCGTCAGATTAGCGATGCCCACTATCTGGTGATAGAGGCCAACCACGAGTTGGAGAGACTGATGAGCGGCCCCTATCCCAAGAAACTGAAAGACCGTATATCAGGCGAGAGAGGGCACATGGCAAATCACACTTGCGGCGAAGTATTGGCAGAATGTGCCACGCCCCAACTGCGTGAAGTGTGGCTGTGCCACCTGAGCGACGAGAACAACCACCCCGAATTGGCTCGACTCACCGTGACGGGCGTGCTCAATGCCCACGGCATAGTGCCGGGAGTGGACTTTCAGATGGAAGTGCTGAAGCGCGGAAAGCCCATGGGACCATATGAACTGACATTGGAATAATTTTTTAACCACAAAAATAAGATCATTATGAAGAAACTATTTATGGCTCTGCTTCTCATAGCAGGCATGTTTACATTTTATTCTTGCGACAGCGACCCCGTAGAGGGTGAGCCCAAGACCGTGTACACCTACTTCCTCTCTGCCAACGACGAGGCAAAGAATCTGTTGGACATGAAGTTTTCCACCTCTGGCTCTGGTGCCAGCATGGTAGTACTTCTGCAGAGCATCAAAGCCGACCACCCCCTGTATAGCAGCAAGGGATACACATTTGAAGGCAAGGTGCCCAGTTACATGACCGCAATGGTACAGTGCGAATTGAAGGACGATGCAAGCCTCACCAAGGATAACTACGTGTTCGACATACGCCTCACCTCTACCGTGACCACCTACGATGCCGACGGCAAGGTGACAGCCAAGAAGAATTACATCAGCAAAGCCTCTTTGAAGGAGAAGAGCCTTACCAAGGCAGAAGTGGAAGAGGCCTTCAAGAAACATGTGTTGAGCATCATAATAGACGCCAAGACCGACAATCAAGGTTATATACAGCCCTCTGACAGCAAGAACACACAGGAGCAGTAAGTGTTCTCTGTCATATACAGCATCAATATACATCCCGCAGTGCAGAGAGCATTGCGGGATGCTTTTTTGCTGGTGCCAGGGCAAACATCAGAAGGGCATGCCCACGGCGAAATGAAAATTGAAGTCGCGACTGAGTTTCGGATGCAGCAGGGGCCAGTGTTCGCGAGTAGTCTCGTAAGCAGGATTGATAGCCTTCATGCCCATATCGAAGCGCAATATGAAATAGTCGAAATTCAGTCGGAAGCCCAACCCATATGAAACTGCTATCTGCTTGTAGAATTCATCGAAGCGGAACTGTCCACCCTCCTGAGCACCGTTCTCCCTCAGCGTCCATATATTTCCGGCATCTATGAAGAGAGCACCATTGAGTTTCCAGAAGAGATATGTACGGTATTCCAGGTTCAGGTCCAGACGCATATCACCCGTCTGGTTGATGAAATCTATGGAGCCGTCGGTACCTTTGTAACTGCCAGGTCCCAGTCGTCTCACGCCCCAACCTCTGACCGAGTTGGCACCACCCGAAAAGTATCGTTTCTCGAAAGGCAGTACCCGGCTGTTGCCGTATGGATAGGCTATACCGAAGCCGGCGTGAAAGACCAGACTATTGTGCTCATCGAAGTTGAATGCCTTGGTATAGTCAAAGTCGCCCTTCACATACTGTGCGTAAGCAATCTTGAACAAGGTGTACTGTCCCTCACTGTTGCGGTCGAGGTGCAGAGTGTTAGCCAGCCCTTGCAAGAGGTTGCCCGCCGTCTCTATATTGGCTCGTATGGCATGTGTGCCTATGCTATAACTCACTCCGAAGCCTATACGCATGATAAATAGGTCCTCGTAGTTGTATCTGAGGATGGCATTGCGGTTTTCTGTGTTGTCCAGGTAGTCCTCTTTGAACTTGGCAGAAATCCAGGGCATGTAGATATAACTCAGGTCTATCAGGTCCAGTTTATAACTGAGGTTGCGGTCGGTATGGTTCCAGCGGTATCGCCATGCTGTAGAGAAGAGTCGTCGGTGAAACTCCGGTCTGTTCTGCAGGTTGTAACTCACCGACAGTTCCGACGTGGCACTATTGTTTCTTAGGAAGCGTCGCGAGAGCAACGGAGCCATGAAGCGTGGGAACTGCAGCCGCGCCTCGGCACCATACTCTATGTAGTTCTCATTGCTATAGCCCTCCAGTCCGGTGATGGCTTCAAAAGCGCCTCGCAGTTGCACACTGAGCAGTTCCGACCCTCTGAAGAGGTTGCGGTTCTGGTAAGTGAGTGATGCAGCCGCGCCCAGGTCGCCAGCGGTATTTGTACCCTCGGGCGAGAAAGAGATGGTGTGCGGTTTGTTGGTGCTCAACTGTATATTGCAGTCCAGCAGCGTGGTGTCGGGCACATCCATGAAGCGGATGTTGGTATATCTCACTGCCCCCAACCTGGAGAAGTTGGCGTAGGTACGTTTCAGTTTTGTGGCAGAATAGTACTCGCCCGGTTCGAAGATGGTGTTGTTTTCCAGCACTTTCTGTCTGAGTGGTATGGCAGAGGAATCGTTGCTCTGATAGTTTACCTCTCTTATACGGTATCGCGGGTGTGCTTTAGCATCAGCCCTCGGGTTCTCCCGATAAGGCAGCAACGTCATAGTCAGGTCTACGTAGAAGCCATTGCGCACTGTATCGGCATTAAACTCTATAAACCCTTTATGGAAACGATAGAAGCCACTGTCGGCAAGCAGTGCGGTGAGTCGGTTGCGCTCTGCCTCCAGTCCGTTGACGGTGAAAGGCATGCCCGGTTTCAACGGCCACGATGTGGAAGGCTGCTGAGCCAGGATGGTCTGTATCTGCTCATCCTGAATATCATATTTCACCTGACCTATATAGAACTGCCTGCCCGGATGGAGCACATAGATATCGGTGAGCCGTCTGTTTTTCACCTCTGTGTGGTGCTCTACCGAGGCTTGCATGTACCCACGGTTGAGCAGAGCCTGCCTTAGGTCGGCCACCGTCTGCTGCGCCTTTAGGGTATCGTAGAGCACAGGAGGTTCGCCGATATTCATAAGAGTGCGGTTGATCCATTTAGAAGTGTCTCTGCCTGCCAAACTGTATACACCGAGTGGCAACTTCACCAGCGAGAACCATTTGGCGTTGGGTTTCTGTCTCAAATATGGGCGCAGCGACGCTGTAGAGAACTGTGGGTCGTCGGCTATGAGCACCGTCTTGCGCAGCAACACCTCCCCTTCGGGCACAAATTTCATCGTGTCGCAAGCAGCCATCATAGTGACGACAACCGCCGCCACCATCAGTCTGACCAGGAAGTGTGTATATAAGCGCATGGTTATTTGCAAATCATTTTTCCGTGCAAAAATAATAATAAATACCTACATCTCACTCTCTTTTATCGAAAAATATGAAGTGGGTGTCACATGTCGGTATGAGTGCTACAGCCACTTGAAATCACGCGGCGCATGATATAGTGTGGCAGATATGTCGCTGTTTTGGCGACGCAGGTGAGTGTGACAGACTGGTAAGGCGTGTTTTTTGCCTCTGGCGGTAAAAAAAACGATTAAAAATTTGGTGGTTCCCAAAAATGTGTTTACCTTTGCACCGCATTTTTGAATAGTGTTCGGGATTTAGCGCAGTTGGTAGCGCACACGTCTGGGGGGCGCGAGGTCGCTGGTTCGAGTCCAGTAATCCCGACAGAAAGAAAGAGGCTGAAAATCGCAAGATTTGAGCCTCTTTCCTTGTTTATGAGTATAATGGGTCAGCGGATTTAATATGCTGCTGTCATATACGGGGTCAGCGGATAAATATACGCGAGAAGTCCCCAGCCGTCACGGCCGAGGACTTTTCTTTTAGAGATCTTTTAAATTGAAAACATAGTCATTTGACATAGGATGCGGCCGGCTGACTAATCATCAGGTTTACGCCCAGGTCTCTTGACAATTTATCTATTCCTTCACGGATTTTCAGTATCTTTTCTTTCTTTGGCATCCTCAACGTTGTAACGTACTGGCGCAGCACAGAGCCGTTTATGCCTATATACTTGGCAAACGCCGTCACATCAATGGGATAATAGTCAAAGAACGCTCCTATATCGAACCTGAAATCGAGTTCCACGTCCGGAAACGACTCACCTTTTTCTGCCGCCATATCCTTAAACTTCTTCAGACTCGTATAAGCGTCTTTCATGGCCTATCTTGCTGTACGGCCATACACCGCTATTCCGCAGCCATTGACTGCCTCCGGGGCGAAACACGAGAAGTTGCCTTTCCCTCTACCTCTTTACACTATTGTAAGAACTTTCATATATATAAATACTATTATTTCAATGAAAATACTATTTTTCCTTGTTTTTAGTCTTTTCGTACTCGTCTCTGATAAATTGCTCCAGTTTCTCAATATCTCTTGATTCCTTATATTTAATTTCTCCATCATTCCTTGTATCCTTTACAGCTGCGCACATCCCCCCTGTCCGTTCATTTCTTACAATTACGGCCAACATAATATCTTCATCTATTTCTTTAATTACTGGCGATTCTATGCGAACATGCTTATCTGACGGTCTGCTCTTTGTTTTTGACATTTTTTCTCCTATCCAAAACATCAGCCAAATGAGTGGCAGTAGTGCAAGTATCTCCATATCAAAAAACTTTTGTTGTGATTACATTGCGAATATAATGTTTTTTCTTTGAAGCACAAAGGGAAAAAATGAAAAGCTTTTTCAGAGTCCTCACTCATGTTTACTCTTTCGGATTTCTCAATTCTTCTCTTTTCTCATTCACCAGTTTTTCTAATTCTTCTTTTGTATCAGCATACAAGTATATTCTCTCTTCCCATCTCGGCAACCAAATAGCTGCTTCGTATTTTCCGTCAAGCATGCTCTTTCCAGCATACACCACTCTGTAGCCGGATTCTTCGTCTTCCATATTCGCGAGTTTTATATGAACTAATCTGTCTTTGCCGCTTCTTCTGCCTTTTCTCTCTCCTATCCAAAACATCAGCCAGATTAGAGGTAATAGTGCAAGTATTTCCATATCAAAAATCTTTTGTTGTGTTTACACTGCGAATATAATGTTTTTTCTTTGAATTTCAAAGGAAAAACCTGAAAATCTTTTCCAGAGTCCTTATGAATTATCCTTGTTGATAGATATGATTATCAATTATTGGAATCGCTTTTTCATGTAGCAATAGACTCTGCCATAACAAGACCCTTCAATTGATTGTGGCGTATCGTGTTGGATATCGTATAACTCCCCTAATTTGCTTGTCCATAACCCCGACGACAATTGTCTGGCTGCATGAGTACAATTAGCGGTTCCAGGAGTGACATATAACGCAATTTTCCTGTGATGTCTATGCCAGTGCAAAGATACTAAATTCTAAGCAAATCACAACACTACGACAGTCCAGGACTGCCTACGATGCGAAGTCTATGCCAATAAAGATACTAAACTAATGCGCCACATGGCGCCACATGCTAAATTACACTCCTCTATTCCTGTTTTTTTGAGTCTCGTCGGAGGTTTTATTTGGTAGTTTAACCAAAAGTCTTTACTTTTGCACTATCTGGTATAATTTCACACAAATCGACTATGGCACAGGAACGCTACATAAACCCATATACCGACTTCGGTTTCAAGAAACTGTTTGGTACGGAGATGAACAAGGACTTGCTCA
>CAMHPC010000100.1 GCA_946186945.1 uncultured Prevotella sp. | reverse complement strand
AGAGGGTTCTTCGTGGGTGAGCAGAGGTGTGATACCGTGTGTGCGGTCGTTGATTTCGAAGAGTTCTGCCAGACGGGGCTTACGTATATCGAGACCTACCAGTATCACCTTCTTGTCCAGCAGGGCGAAACTCACTGCCAGGTTGGCGCAGTTGAAGGTCTTACCCTCGCCCGAGGTGGTAGATGTAAACATTATCACCTTGTCGTCTTCCTTCATCATGAACTGCAGGTTGGTACGCATAGAGCGGAATATCTCCTCCATCTGGTTGTTCTGATTCTCGTGCACCACAATGTCGGCCTTGGTCTTGGCGGTCTCGCTTGCCACTGCCACATCGGCTATGATAGGCAGTTTGGTGAGACTTGCCACATCGTCGTGACCTTCTATCTTGTAGCGGAAGAATTCTATGAGGAAGAGGAACAGCACAGGTATGGCGAGACCGAGCAGCAGGGCACCCATCATGACAGTGCTCGACTTCGGGCTGATCTTGGCACCACCCTGGGGGTCGTCAATGAGTTTACCCTTGTCGGCTGTGGCAGCCAGAGAGATGCTGTTCTCCTCACGTTTCTGCAAGAGCATCAGATACAGGCCCGAGCGTACTTCCTGCTGACGTCCTATCTGTGTGAGCACGCGCTCCTGTTCGGGTGTGGCACTCACCTCGCCCGAGTACTTGCCATACTGCTGCGACACGGCGTTGCGCTGTATCTCCATGCTTCTGCGGCTCTGCGACATGGCACGGCGTATGCTGTTGCTCAGGTCATCGAGTTGGGCGGTGAGGGGCTGCACTGAGGGGCTCTCCTCCGATGCGCTCTGCAGCAGGCGGTTGCGCTGCAGCACTATCTCGTTGTATTTGTTGATGAGTGATGATGCCGATGCATCGGTCAGACCCACGTTAGAGGGCAGTGTCTGATAGCGGTTGGCAGGCTCGTTCATATAATCGCTGATGCTGTTGAGCAGTGCCACCTGTGTGTTTGCCTCTGCCACGCGCTGCTCATACTGCGAAGCATTCTCCATAGCCTTCGAAGCGTTCAGACGCAATTCCGTCATGCGGTGGCTGCGCTTGTATGCCTCCAACTGACCCTCGGTCTCACTCAGTTCGGCGTTGATCTTCTCCAGACGTGAGTTGATGAACTCCTCCGTGCGGTTGGCTATCTCGTTCTTGTCTTCATTGGCATCCACATTATAACATACAGCCAGTTCGCGCAGGTAGTCCTTGGCACGGGCAGGTATCTCGTCGTTCATCGTCAGACGGATGATGCTGGTGGTCTTGCTGGTAGGAGCCAGAACCACCGCGTTGCGATACTTGAAGGCTGCGTTGTAGGGCGAGATGATGTTCACAAACATAGTCTGTCCGTCTGCCAGTTCCTGACTGCCGTTGGCAGAGAAGGTGATGTCGCCGGCACGTGTGCGCAGTGTCTGAGGCAGGGTGGTGAAGGTCTTGTTCATGCTGAACGCCTCGCTCACCTCACCATTCTCGTCGGTGGTGGCATAGTAGGTGCCACTCACCTTGTAGTTGTTGCCGTCGCGGGTGATAGTCAGGTCTATCGGACCTGCGAGTTTCTCCAGATGCTCACCATCTACATCCACCGAGAGGGGCTGATTTCTGTATATCAGCAAGTCTTTCACACGTCCCTGCATGCGGTAGGTGGCATACAGTTTCAGGTTGCGCACGGCACTGGTGGCGATACTGTGCGAGCCCAGTATCTCCAACTCATTGTCTATACCCTCTGAGTTGGTGATGAGACCCAGGTTCTGCATGCTTGCCAGGTTGGTGCTGCGGCGCTGGTTGTTGTCTTGCTTGATCAAAATCTTTGCCGTTGTCTGATACATGGGGGTGGCATAGCGCAGATAGATGGCTGCCAGTCCCAGACAGATGATAAGTGAGAGTACGAACCACTTCCAGTTGAGTACCAACGCACGGAAGACATTGGCGAAACTGAAGATGGATCTTCCAGTCTCTTCTTTCATTTGTTCTGTACCTAAGTTCTTTTGTTCTTCCATTTTTTTTATTTGATTGTTATGTTTTTTTCTCTGGTTTATCTCTCCACCATATTCAGCAGATATCTGCCATAGTCGTTTTTCTTCATGGGTTCTGCCAGCGAGCGCACCTTCTCGGCATCTATCCATCCGTTGCGGTAGGCTATCTCCTCCAGGCATGCTATCTTCAGTCCCTGGCGTTTCTCTATCACCTCTATGAAGGTGCTTGCCTCCGAGAGGCTGTCGTGTGTGCCTGTGTCCAGCCATGCGAAACCGCGCTCCAGGGTCTCCACATGCAGTATGCCCTGTTGCAGGTATTCCTGGTTTACCGTGGTTATCTCCAGTTCGCCGCGTGCGCTGGGTTTGATGTGCTTGGCTATCTCTACCACGCTGTTGGGATAGAAGTACAGTCCCACCACGGCATAGTTGCTCTTTGGCTTGGCGGGCTTCTCTTCTATGCTCACGCATTTACCCTCGTTGTCAAATTCCACCACTCCGTAGCGTTCGGGGTCATTCACATAGTAGCCAAACACGGTGCTCAGTCCGTGCTCGGCATTCTTCACACTCTGGTGCAGCATGCGGCGGAACCCGGGACCGTGGAAAATGTTGTCGCCCAGTACCAGGCACACGGTGTCGCCGCCTATAAACTTCTCGCCTATGATGAAGGCTTGTGCCAGTCCGTCGGGCGATGGCTGCTCCGCATATTCGAAGCGTACGCCCAGGTCGCTGCCGTCGCCCAGCAGACGACGGAAACCGGGCAGGTCGTGGGGGGTGGAGATGATGAGTATCTCGCGTATGCCTGCCATGAGCAGCACAGACACGGGATAGTATATCATCGGTTTGTCGAATATGGGTATCAACTGCTTGCTTATACCCTTGGTGATGGGGTAGAGACGTGTACCGGATCCACCGGCCAATACTATGCCTTTCATATTCAGTCTGTTGTGTTAATATGCGTTCTTGTCGTGATGGAGTGTACTCACGAATGTCATCAGTATGATTCGTATGTCGAGCCACAGACTCCAGTTCTCTATATACCAGATGTCGCGCTTGATGCGCTCCTCCATCTGCCACAGTTCGCGTGTCTCGCCACGGTAGCCGGTCACTTGAGCATACCCCGTCACACCGGGTTTGGATACGTGGCGCACCATGTACTTGTCTATCATTTGTCCGTACATCTCTGTATGGAGCAGCATGTGCGGGCGCGGACCCACCACACTCATGTCGCCCTTGAGTACGTTGAAAAACTGAGGCAGTTCATCGATATTGGCCTTGCGCATGAAGTTGCCGAAGGGGAACTTGCGGGGGTCGTCCTTGGTGGCTTGCTGCGAGTCGCTGTCGGCATTGACATGCATCGAGCGGAATTTATAGCAGGTGAAGGTCTTGCCGTTCAGTCCGGTGCGCTTCTGTGCGAAGAATATCGGTCCCTTGCTCTGACACTTTATGATGAGTGCCACGATGGGCAGGAATGGCAGCAGCAGGACGAGCACCACGCTGCTGAATATCACGTCAAACGCACGCTTCACTATACGGTTGCCCAGGCTGCTCAGCGGTTCTACCAGATTGGTATACACCACCTGGCCGCCCAGACGCTCCGTCTTCAGGCGTGTGAAGATATTGCGCTGCATGCGGGGCAGGAAGTAGAAGTGCACCATGTTCTGGTTGCACCAGTCTATCACACGCCTGATGCGCTCCTCGTCATCGTGAGAGAGACAGCAGAACACCTCGTCCAGATGATGCCGCTTGGCGTTCTCACCCTCTACGAGCGTGGTATTTTCTGCCATCAGACTGTCGAAATCGTCTATGCTGCCCTGGCGCTTCAGTCCCCTGGGAGCATCCTGCATGTCTTCATCGGCAAAGTAGCCATAAACCTTGTATCCGGTGGCTGCATCGCCCATGAGGTCCTGGTAGAGTATGCGGAGGGCAGGGTCGTTGCCCACAAACAGCACAGTACGGGTGTTGCCGCCCATCTGACGGTAATGGCGCAGTATCTTCAATTCCAGTATGCGTGCCAGCGATAGCAGTACAAATGATGCAGGGGTGAAGATGAGCATGAAGTAGAAGAAACCGCTTCCTGAACTCAGCAGGCGGGTGGTAAGGAAGAATATGACCGTCTGGGTGATGACCAAACGGAATGCCATGGGTATCATGTCACCGTTGCTCACACGCTCCACATGCATGTTGGAGTGGTAGAACAACTCAGCCACAAGCAGCGACATGCTGGCCGCCAGAAAGGTGGTGCGACGGTGATGAGTGTAAAAGTCGGGCAGTATGTCGGGGAAAAACGAAAATATGAAATACAACAGGGCATTGAACAATATAAAATCGCCCAATATCACGATGTTGCGTATCATGGTGCTGCCACTGGAATAATTTCTCATCTGCTTTCTAATTGCAATTAAAGCGTGCAAAGATACTCATTTATCCTAATATGAGAAAATGTTATTTGTAAAATATTGTCCCCGAAGGCTATTTTTTACATTATTTAGTGAGAACGGGCCACTGTTGAAGCAAAAATATGAATTTAGTTTCGTCGTAAAGAAAAAAAGTGCTAACTTTGCAAGGCAATTTGCATGATTATAATTAACTCAATTGAAAAATATTTATATATGGGACTGTTCTCAAAAATCTTCAAACGGAATCGACAGGAAGAGGTGAAAGTGGGAGGAATGGAGGACTACATGACTCTCGTGAGAGTGTATTTCCAGGCCTCACTCGCTCAAAATATTGGCATTACCAATCTCAATATGCTGCCCGATTTGCGTACTTTCAAAACATCGCTGCACGTGCCTACGGTAAACAATAAACTGGGAATAGGCGAGGGTAGCAGATGTAAAAAGATGATGAAAGAAATTTACAATACAGACGATTCTTTCTTCAAGGAAATAGACCAAAGCATACGCAAGAACTGTAAGCGCATCACCGACGTGCAACCATACCTGTTGCAGTTTCAAGGCTTCTCGCAAGACCTCATGATGCTCATGGGCAACCTCATGAAGTTTAAACTGCGTATGCCGTCGATGTTTAAAAAGACACTCTACACCATGACGGAAAAAACCGTCAGCGATATATTCAACAAAAACGACTATAAGGACGCCGGAGTGGTGAAAACTGTGCTCTCTATCAGAAAATATAACCAGAGACTGGGCTTCACACAGAAATGGATTACCGACTTCACCTACCAGGTGGTGATGCTCGCCAAAAAAGAACCCAAGCGCAACGACGACAACGATACCCAGAAAAAATAAACTATAACCCCGAAAAAGCAGAAAATACTTCACTTCTTTTGGAGGTCTCATAAATAACTCATACCTTTGCATCAAATTGTTAGTCAATGGCTCTCGATGAGAAAACAGTGAAACTCTTCACCACACGCGTCAGGCAGATGATGCTCCATTATCAGGAACAGAAAAAGCAAAACGAGGCGCAGGCAGAAGAACTCAAACAGTGGCAGAAAAAGGTGGAAACACTCGAACTGCAACTGCAACAGGCACAAAACGACTACAATTCGCTGAAAATGGCCAAGATGATCGAAATCACAGATGGAGACATGGCCAAAGCCAGAGTGAGACTCACAAAACTCATTCGCGATGTAAACAGGTGTATCACTATGCTTAGTGAGAACTGAACACAGCATGGCAAACGAAAAGAAACCGAAACGACTAATAAGACTGCACGTCTATAATACTATCATACCCGTCAGCATCGACCCTGACGAGGAGGAGAGATATAGAGATGCTGCAGCATTGGTCACCGATACGGTAAACAGATACGCACAGGTGTCGAACGGAAAAAACAGCATCACCTCGCTACTATACATGGCTATGATAGACATAGCACTGAAGTACGAGCAGGAAAAGCAAAAAAACGATACCGACGATCTGAAAAATATTCTCACTGCCATTACATCCGAAATAGAGGAAACGCTGGGCAACAAGGTATGAATGCACGCCGCAAGGCAAAAGATTGAACATCAACATCTTGACGAGAATATTTTAAACTACAATAAATCAATTATATGGCAATTACACTTATCATCGCAGTGGCTGCACTTATAGTGGGAGCACTCGCTGGATACATGATTTTCCGATATGTACTAAAAGGAAAATATAATGAATGGGTAATGGCTGCCGAAAAGGAAGCCGAAGTGATAAAAGAGAAAAAAGAACTGCAGATAAAGGAGAAATTCCTCAATAAAAAGGCAGAACTGGAAAAAGAGGTTCAACAGCGCAACCAGAAGATACAACAGGGCGAGAACCGACTGAAACAACGGGAGATATCACTCAATCAGAGACAGGAAGACCTGGGACGCCGCAAACAGGAACTGGACCAGACTCAGCAGCGCATAGACAATGAGAAAAAACTGCTGGTGCAGAAACAGGAGGAACTGGAGAAAATGCAGATAAAAGAGCGCGAGAAACTGGAGGAACTCTCCGGACTGAGCGCCGAGGAGGCTAAAAGCCGACTCATCGAGAGCCTGAAAGACGAGGCACGCACCGATGCCGCATCATACATCAATGAGATAGTAGACGAGGCAAAACTCAATGCCAATGCACAGGCCAAGAAGATTGTGATACAGACCATACAGCGCGTGGCTACGGAAACGGCTATTGAAAACTCGGTCAGCGTGTTCCATATAGACAATGACGAGGTGAAGGGCCGTATCATCGGTCGCGAGGGACGAAACATACGCGCCCTGGAGGCGGCTGCCGGTGTGGAAATCGTGGTCGACGACACTCCCGAGGCTATCGTCATCTCTGCCTTCGACCCCATACGCCGTGAGGTGTGCCGCCTGGCACTGCACCAGTTGGTGGCTGACGGACGCATACACCCGGCACGAATAGAAGAGGTGGTGGCAAAAGTAAAGAAACAGATAGAGAACGAGGTGATAGAAACGGGCAAACGCACTGCCATAGACCTGGGCATACACGGACTGCACCCCGAACTCATACGTATCATCGGCAAGATGAAATACCGCTCGTCATACGGACAAAACCTCTTGCAGCACGCACGCGAGACGGCAAACCTCTGCGCCGTGATGGCTTCGGAACTGGGACTCAACCCGAAGAAGGCGAAGCGTGCCGGACTGTTGCATGACATAGGCAAGGTGCCCGATGAGGAGAGTGAACTGCCACATGCCCTCTACGGTGCCAAAATAGCAGAGAAATACAAGGAGAAACCCGATATCTGCAATGCTATAGGCGCTCACCACGACGAGATGGAGATGAATACCCTGCTGGCACCTATCGTGCAGGTGTGCGACGCTATATCCGGCGCACGACCAGGTGCCCGACGCGAGATAGTGGAGGCTTATATCAAGAGACTCAACGACCTGGAGGCTATCGCCATGAGTTACCCGGGTGTGACCAAAACTTACGCCATACAGGCAGGACGTGAACTAAGGGTTATCGTGGGAGCCGACAAGATGGATGACAAACAGACTGAGGCTCTCTCCGGCGAGATAGCCAACAAGATACAGAATGAGATGACCTATCCCGGACAGGTGAAAATCACCGTCATACGCGAAACCCGTTCGGTGGCGTTTGCCAAATAGACACACAAAGACACTTGATGAATATCGTAACACGTATTTTTATAATCGCAATCATGGCCCTGAGCGCTCATACGCTCAGGGCTCAGATTCTCTTCGACCGCAGCAATGGCGGCACCCGCACAGTTTCCACCCGTTCGGCTGTGCTCACCCCCGAGGGAAAGAGTCCACTGGTGTATGTGGGCTATTCTGCCCAGGTAAAGGGCAAGAAACGCGCCTATTTCATCACCTTAGGAGTGAAGAGTACCCAGCCCCTGGCCAAGGTGAACGAGGGCGACCGGCTGCTGGTGAAGATAGGCGAAAAGCAGGTGCTGAAATTTGAGGCCCTGCCGGGAAGCATGTTTTCCAAGAAGGGAAATATCTACTATTCCAACAGCACCTACCGCGTGCAGGCATCGCAACTGGAACAGATAGCGCACGCCCAGCGGGTGCGGATAGGAATGGCCGACCACACCCTTGACGTAGATGTAGACGGCCATGCCTATATGTTGGCTTCGGCGCAACTGTCAGCACTCACCGAGAGGCTGTCGCACCGTTGATGCCACCCATTCTTATTTGAACAGAGTGTCGAGGTATTTGTTTATCTCGCGTATATTCTTGCGGTTGGCTGCATATTCCTCCATGCGCACATCATCGTCGCAGATGAAATTCTCATCACCCTTGCACACGTAGGAGTGCAGTCTGCCACAGTCTATCTGCAGATACCACATGCCATCGTTCTCACGGCGCTGGGCACGGCGGGTGCGGTAGCGGGGTTCTATCAGGTACAGGTTGGTGCGTGTCACCATACGCTTCACCTTGTCGCACACCTTACCACTGACGGCTATGGTGTCGAAACGCTCGCCCTGCTGACGTATCAGCTGCTCACGTGTCAGACGGTAGTACACCGTGGTGTTCACCACCTCACCATTATCCACATTCAACTGTATGGTGTCGTTTTTCTCATAGTACAGATACTGGTTCAGTTTCTGACGGGCCATGCGGTTGGGGCGTATGGCGCGCTGTGCCATCATGTCGGTGGCAAAGAAAAGGGCGCTTGCCACTATCGCCATCAATGCTAATCTTCGTTTCATAGTCGTGGTTATCTTGTTTGGTATTAGAATTCGCTGGTGAAGTGAAATTTTATGTGTTCGAAGTCTTCCTGCGCCATGCTCAGCACATACCCCGAGTCGGCGAGGAACACATCGCGTCCTTCACGGTCTTTTGCCATATACTGGTATTTCCTGCTCTTAAAGCGTTGCAGTTCAGCCTCATCGTCGCTCTCTATCCAGCATGCCTTGTGCAGGTGTACGGGTTCCCATCGGCATTTGGCACCATACTCGTTCTCCAGGCGGTACTGTATCACCTCGAACTGCAGTTGCCCCACCGTGCCGATAATCTTGCGACCATTGAACTGGTTGACGAACAACTGTGCCACACCCTCGTCCATGAGTTGCTCTATACCCTTAGCCAACTGCTTCGACTTCATGGGGTCGTCGTTTTCTATGTATTTGAACATCTCCGGCGAGAATGAAGGCAGTCCGCGGAAATGTATCTGTTCGCCCTCGGTCAGCGTGTCGCCTATCTTGAATATGCCGTTGTCGGGCAGTCCTACTATATCGCCCGGCCATGCCTCGTCGATGGTCTCCTTGCGCTGAGCCATGAACTGTGTGGGCGAAGAGAAGCGCAGCGTCTTGCCCTGCCGCACATGCAGGTAGGGCTGGTTGCGCACGAATTTGCCGCTGCACACCTTGCAGAAGGCTATGCACGAGCGGTGGTTGGGGTCTATGTTGGCTGTTATCTTGAATATGAAGCCAGTAAACTTAGGCTCCTCGGGTGTCACCAGCCGCTCCTCTGCCTTCGTGGGGCGGGGCGAGGGTGCTATCTGCACAAAACAGTTGAGCAACTCCTGCACACCGAAGTTGTTGAGGGCAGAGCCGAAGAATACGGGTGCCACCTCGGCACTGCGGTATCGCGCCACGTCGAAATCGGGATACACACCACCGATGAGTTCCAGGTCGTCGCGCAGTTGCTGTGCGTCTTTCTCGCCTACATGCTCCTCCAGAGCACTGCTCGTTATGTCTACCTGCACCTTCTCGGTCACTCGCTGCTTGTCGGGCGTAAACAGGTTGAGTTGGTCTTCGTATATATTGTACACCCCCTTGAATCTGGCACCCTGGTTGATGGGCCACGACAGAGGGCGTACACTTATCTGCAGTTCCTCTTCCAGTTCGTCCAGCAGGTCGAAGGGGTCGCGCCCCTCGCGGTCCATCTTGTTGATGAAGATGATGA
>CAMHPC010000099.1 GCA_946186945.1 uncultured Prevotella sp. | reverse complement strand
CTCGAGCCACTCTATCATCTCCAGGTCCAGGTGGTTGGTGGGCTCGTCAAGTATCAGCAGGTCGGGTTCGGTGATGAGCACGTTGGCCAGTGCTACGCGCTTCTGCTGACCGCCGCTCAACTGTCCCATGGGCTGCGAGAGGTCGGGTATGTGCAGTTGGGTGAGCACCTGTTTGGCTTTGAGCACGCGCTCGGGCTCACCGTGGTGGTTGAAGCAGGCGTCGAGCACGCTGTCGGAGGGGTCGAAGTGGGGCGTCTGCTCCAGAAATCCTATGCGCAGGTCGGTGCGGGCGATAATTTGTCCGCTGTCGTAGCCCTCGCGCCCTGTAATGATGGAGAGGAGGGTGGACTTGCCGGTGCCGTTCTTGGCTATCAGACCGATGCGCTGTCCGGCGGCGATGGAGAGGTTGAGGTCCTCAAACAGTAGTTGGGCACCGAAACTCTTCGTCAGGTTCTGTATGTCGAGATAGGGTGTCACCGTGTCAAACTTTGGTTTATGTCATCTATATATTGAAGCAGTTCCTCACGACCCTCCCTACTCTCGCTGCTGGTTATGAAATGGGGTGGCAACTCCTCCCAGCGGTCGGTTAGTGCCTGCATCCATGCCGACACGTTGGCTTGCTTCTGAGCCTTGCTCAGTTTGTCGGCTTTGGTAAAGACGATGGCGAAGGGTACGCCGCTTTCGCCCAACCAGTCGATGAACTCGCGGTCGACGGTCTGTTGTGAATGTCGTATGTCAACGAGTACGAACACGCAAGTGAGTTGAGGTCGCTGCAGGATATAGCCGCGTATCATCTGGTCGAGTTTCTGTTGCACGGTCTTCGAGCGTTTGGCATAGCCATAGCCGGGCAGGTCTACCAGGTACCACTGGTCGTTGATGAGGAAGTGGTTGATGAGCAGGGTCTTGCCAGGTGTGGCGGAGGTCTTGGCCAGTCCTTTGTGGCGGCAGAGCATGTTTATGAGGCTCGATTTGCCTACGTTGCTTCTGCCGATGAAGGCGTATTCGGCGCGCTCGTCTTTGGGGCAGTGTGTCACGGTAGGGCTACTGATAACGTATGTGGCTTTCTTTATCTCCATTTCTCTTTTTTCTGCAAAGGTACGATTAAGTGAGAACAATGCAAAAAGAGAAACGAAGTTTTTCATTTTTGCATTGTCATGAGTCAACCGTATATCCCTAATGCCGACAGCGCGGTAATTCCTCTATTAAGTATACCAAAAGATTGAGAAAAAACAATAATTCGCGCTTTTTCTTTCGTATGTCGGCGCGATTGTGTAATTTTGCAGGATGAACTATGCAGTAATAGCGGCAGGAGAGGGCAGCAGACTGACTGCCGAGGGAGTGAAAACACCCAAGGCACTGCTGAGAGTGGGAGGCATACCTCTCATTGACAGACTGCTTGCTGTCTTCAGCAGACAGAGAGCAGAGGCCATCACCATCGTCTGCCGCGATGACGCCGATAAACTACTGCAGCATCTCGATGCACTACGATGCCACGGTATGGGCGGTGCTCCGCTGCCTCTGCACGTGGTGCGGCGATGCACCAGCAGCAGCATGCACAGCCTGTGGGCGATGAGGGATGAAATAGGTGATGCACCATGTATAGTGACCACCGTAGATACCCTCTTCCGTCCAGATAGGTTTGCATGCTATGCCCACGCTTTCGAAAGTGCGGTGGCAAACGGCGGTTGCGATGCCATGATGGGTGTGACCACACTGGTGGATGACGAGCGCCCACTCTACGTGCAGACCGACCACGAGGACAGGATACTCGCCTTTCATGATGCCGACCATCCGGCTCGATATGTGTCTGCCGGTATCTACGGACTCACACCTTCGTGCTGGCCCGTGCTGGAAAGGTGCGTGGCAGAGGGCATGCAGCGTATGCGGCGCTTCCAACAGGCTCTGGTAGACAGTGGACTCCGTCTGTGCGCTCACGACATGGGCGAAGCATGGGATATAGACCATGCCGCCGACATACTGAAAGCCGAGAAATGGCTCGCCACGGAATATGGCGATGACGCATGCGGCTATGAAAAGGCGGAAAGTGAGGCGCACGCATGAGAGTGCTTGCCATCAGTCGTGACGGACGCTTCTCTGTGGGGAGTGAGGAAAACGACCTAAGGATACTGACGGAAACCGCAGACACCCTCGCCGATATCACTCACGCCGGGCAACCGACAGTGATAGGAGAGGGACAACTGACTGCCAATCACCCTGCTGCCGACATCGTCCTCTCCATGGCACGCTCCGAGCAGGCTCTGGCGGTGTTGGTGCAGATGGAGCACGAGGGTGTCACGGTGGTGAACAGCCCCAAGGCGGTGAGACGATGCTACAGACGCTCTCTCAGCGCGATAATGGGCGAGCACCAGTTTGCCATGCCGGCTCTCCACCCGAACGGCGCCTGTTGGCTGAAAAGGGCTGACGACTGTGCCCAGGGGGGTGATGATGTGCTCTTCGTCGAGAGCGAGGTTCTGCTCGCCCAGGCATGTGAGCAGATGCGCCAGAGAGGGGCTCGCCACTGGATAGTGCAGCCGCACATCGAGGGCGACCTGGTGAAATGTTATGGAGTGAAGGGACGGATGTTTCGCTTCTTCTATCCCTCCTACGATGGAGAAGGGCGCATGTCGCACCATCAGTACAATGGTGCCCTGCATCACTATCCGTTCGACAGGCACACTCTGCAGACAGAGGTGGAGAGATTGGCACTTCTCACCGAATGCACTGCATACGGGGCTGACGCTATCATCACCGCAAACGGCGGGATATTTATTATAGATTTCAACGACTGGCCTTCATTCTCACGATGCAGGACAGAAGCGGCACAAGCCATAGCCTGCGCCGCCATTGAACTTATCAAACAATGAACGACAGACAGCATACGGAAAACCAGACTTTCGGCGAGATGCTTCGCGCCACCATGAAGTCGAAGGACACAGAAGAATGGATAGACGTGTATTTTACACGTCCCATAGGTCTGTTCTTCGCGCTGGTATGGAAACGCTTAGGCGTGCACCCCAATGCCATCACCATACTCTCCATCTTTCTCGGCGTGGCTGCTGCAGTGATGTTCTACTTCGAAGACACGCTGCACAATGTGCTGGGTATACTGCTACTGATGAGCGCCAACTTCTGTGACTCTACCGATGGTCAACTGGCTCGACTCACGGGCAAGACTTCGCTTGTGGGTCGATTGCTCGACGGTCTGGCAGGCGATGTGTGGTTCTTTGCCATATACGTGGCTCTGTGCCTCAGACTGATGCCGCAACTCATGCCGGGCACCGACATTCACTGGGGCATGGGCATATGGGCACTGGCATTCGTGGCGGGCATTATCTGCCACAGTCCGCAGGCGTCACTTGCCGACTACTACCGACAGATTCACCTGCTCTTTCTGAAAGGCACAACAGGCAGCGAACTGGATCACTCCGAGCAGCAACGTGCCATATGTGAGGCTCTGCCCAAGAAGGGTGCCACACTGGAACGGATGTTCCACTCCAACTACGCTAACTACTGTAGCAGTCAGGAGCGTCGCACACCGGCTTTCCAGAAACTCATCATATACATCCGCCGCCATTACGGCAGCGTGGACCAGATGCCGCAGGAACAACGGCAGTGGTTCGTAGACCACAGTCGGCCACTGATGAAATACACCAATGTCCTCTCATTCAATGTGCGCGCCATCTGTCTCTACGTCACCTGTCTGCTGCACTGCCCATGGGTATACATGTTGTTTGAGATAACGGTGTTGATGTGCCTGTACATATACATGCACAAGCGACATGAGGACATCTGTACCGTCTTGCTCCACCGCCTGCAGGATGCAGAGGGCGAGGTGGCTGTGATATTCGACTACGGTGCCACACTCGACACCGGCGGACAGCACTGGGCACGGGCTATGTGGCGTGCATGGCAGAAGCATCTGCCCTGGCTCACCTGGCAGCAGTTTCGTTCCGTCTATATCAAGGCAGAGCGCGCCATAGAGTATAGTGGAGTGATCAAGAAAGACACCACCTTCCGCGATACACTGACGCTGCGCATCAACGCTCAGGGCAGCGACATGGCAGTAGAGGGCTTGTTAGACGAGCAGGAGAGGGCTACAGCGGCGCAACAGGTGACATGCGACCTCTACGCTCTCGCCACCCTCCATACCGCACGCAGTGCCGAGGTGATAAGAGAGTTGAAACACCACTGCATGGTGGCACTGGTGAGCAATTTCTACGGCAACCTGAATACCGTGCTGCGCGAGATGGGGCTCGACGGCCTCTTCGACACTGTGATAGAGTCGGCTGCCGAGGGCATACGCAAGCCCGATGCACGGTTGTGGCAGATAGCAATGGACCGTTTGCAGGTGGATGCCGCACACACATGGGTGGTGGGCGACAGCATAGGCAAGGACATAGCCCCGGCACACACCCTGCACTGCCATACCGTATGGATGAAGGGCGAAGGATGGGATGAAGAGGAAAATGTGAAGGGTGGAGTGACACCCCACCACACCATAACCGATATACGCGAACTGCTGCACGTGATACCGGCGAAACAAATAAACAGTGACACAGCAGACAACAATATTGTTGACCTAGCAAATAATTGACTATACATGGAAATGAAACACAAGAATGTGCAGCCCGCAGAGGGCAAGTTGGGAATCATGATTGTAGGCTGCGGTGCCGTGGCCACCACTTTCATGACAGGTGTGCTTATGGCTCGCAAGGGATTGGCACGCCCCATAGGCTCAATGACTCAGTATGACAAAATACGTGTGAGCGACGGACAGGACAACCGCTATCTGCACTATGGCGATATAGTGCCGCTGGCATCACTCTCCGACATAGTGTTCGCCACATGGGATGTGTATCCGCAAAACGCCTTCCAGGCTGCTATGTATGCCGAGGTACTGAAAGAGAAGGATATACTGCCCGTGCGCGACGAACTGGAGCAGATACGTCCGATGAAGGCTGCCTTCGACCATAACTACGTGAAGCGACTGGACGGCGACAATGTGAAACAATGTGACAATCGTTGGCACATGGTGGAGCAGATACGCGACGACATACGACGGTTCCGACAGGAGAAAGGGGTGAGTAGGGTAGTGGTGATATGGGCTGCCAGTACCGAGATATACGTGCCATACTACGAAGCAGTGCACGGCACATTAGAGACACTCGAGCAGGCCATGCACGATGACGACCGAGTGCATGTGGCACCATCCATGTGCTATGCATACGCGGCACTGGCAGAGGGAGCACCCTTCGTGATGGGAGCACCCAACACCACCGTCGACATACCGGCAATGTGGCAGATGGCAGAGCGCCAACGCGTGCCTATAGCAGGCAAGGACTTCAAAACAGGGCAGACTCTGGTGAAGAGCGGATTTGCACCCATCATCTCTACTCGTTGCCTGGGACTGAACGGATGGTTCTCTACCAATATACTGGGCAACCGTGATGGACTTGTGCTCGACGAACCAGACAACTTCCGCACAAAGGAGGTGAGCAAACTCTCTACACTGGAGTCGATACTCTGTGCCGACCAACAACCCGAACTGTACAGCGACTATTACCACAAGGTGCGAATAAACTACTATCCGCCACGCAATGACAACAAAGAGAGTTGGGATAATATCGACATCTTCGGATGGATGGGATATCCCATGCAGGTGAAAATCAATTTCCTCTGCCGAGACTCTATACTCGCTGCACCACTGCTGCTCGACCTCTGCCTGCTCATAGACCTGGCAGCACGCGACGGACGCTGGGGCATACAGCGATTTCTTAGCTTCTTCATGAAAAGTCCGATGCACGATTTTACCAAACAAGAAAAACCTATCAATAATCTATACCAGCAGTATGTAATCCTTAAAAATACGATTAGAGAAATTGGAGGTTTTGATGCTGATGAGAAGATTGATTAAGTATAATGCCATACTCATAATGATGTGGTGCCTGCATGCCGTGGCTGTGCAGGCACAGGTGAGGGGCGTAGTGATAGATGCCGTGAGTGGCGACACTGTGGAATACCCCAATGCCCAATACCGCGGACACAAGGTGTCGGCATCGGGCTCTAAAGACGGACAGTTTACCATCGCACGCCATGAAGGGTGGTATCTCACGGTGAGTGCCCTAGGATATAAGACACAAAGAGTGCTCATAAATGACAAGACACCAGAATCGATAACCTTCACCATGGCTCCCGACGTGAAGAGTCTGGACGAGGTGGTGGTGCGCTCCAAACGCCGCTCCAAATACAGCAGAAAAAACAATCCCGCCGTGGAACTGATGAAGAGGGTGATAGAAGCAAAGAAGAAAACCGACCTTGCCAACCACGACTTCTATCAGTACAATAAATATCAAAAGATAACGCTGGCGGTAAACGATATACAGCCCGACGAAATACTCGAAGCACAGAAAAACGGCAAAAAGTGGTTCGTCAACCAAGTGGAAACATGTAAATATACCAACAAACTTATAATGCCCATCTCGGTAGACGAGACGGTGTCGCAACACCTGTACCGTAAAAACCCGAAAGACGAGCGCGACATAATCCTGGGACAGAAATCGAAGGGCGTCAACCAACTCATAGAAACGGGTGATGTGCTCAATGCTGTGCTGAAGGACGTATTCACCGATGTGGATATATACACCGACCAGGTGCGCCTGTTGCAGCACCATTTCACCAGCCCCATCAGCAGCGATGCCATCAATTTCTACCGCTTTTACATAGAAGACACGCTCTATATCGGACGCGACCAGTGCATACACCTGCAGTTCGCACCCAACAACATGCAGGACTTCGGCTTCCGTGGCGAACTGGATATCATCAACGACAGCACACTGCATGTGAAACGCTGTTCGCTCACTGTGCCCAGCATAGGCGGTGTCAACTTCATACAGGGACTGAAGATAGAACAGGAGTACACACAACTCGACAATGGCGAGTGGGTGCTCACAGTAGACGACATGGTGGCAGAAATGTCACTGCTCAACATACTGACCAAGGCTCTCGTCATACGTACTACGCGTCTGAGCGACTATGCCTTCGACCCACTGCCCAATCAGGCGTTCAAGGGCAAGGCAAAAACCCGATACGATGCAGATGCTCGAATACGCAGCGATGAGTTCTGGGACAAGAACCGTACCGTGGATCTCTCACAGAGCGAATCATCCATGGACACGTTTATCGACAATATAGAGCAGACCAAGGGCTTCAAGTATCTGCTCTTCGGCATCAAGGCATTGGTGGAAAACTTCGTAGAGACGGGTCCAAAGGGCAGCAAGAGCAAGTTTGACGTAGGCCCCATCAATACCATCGTGTCCAACAACTTCGTCGACGGACTGCGCTTCCGCGCCAGTGGCCAGACCACGGCGGCTCTCACGCCACATTGGTTCTGGAAAGGCTATTACGCCTATGGCACTAAGAGTCACAAGAATTATTACAGCAGCGCCATCACCTATTCGTTCAACAAGAAGGAGTATCGCCCCACCGAGTTTCCACAGCGCACACTCACCTTCACCACCAGTTACGATGTAATGTCGCCGTCAGACAAATTCATGAGCACTGACAAGGACAATGTCTTCACCGGCATACGTTGGCACAAAGTAGACCAGATGTATTTCTACAACCGCCAGGAATTGCGTTTCGACTACGAGACAGACAACGGATTGGCACTCTTTGCAAGCATGAAGACAGAGAGCAACGAACCTACGGGCGAATTGCAGTTCAACCGCCTCTCCGATGGTGTTCGGGTGAACAAGATACGCACGTCCGAGTTGATGCTGGGGGCCCGCTTCACCCCCGGCAGACAGTATATCAATACCAAGAACCACCGAGTGCCGGTCAATAAGGATGCTCCGGAATATTCCTTCAGCCACACCTTCGGCATGAAACACTTCCTCGGCGGCGAATACAACTACAATTACACAGAGATAGGCTTCTATCGTAGACTGTGGATGAAGAGTTGGGGCAAGATAGACATCTTTGCCAAGGCGGGAGCACAGTGGAACAAGGTGCCATTTCCGCTGCTCATCATGCCGCCTGCCGACCTCTCCTACATCTTCGATGAAGACAACTTCTCGCTGATGAAGAATATGGAGTTTCTCAACGACCGTTTTGCATCCATATACGTGACCTGGGACCTGCAGGGTAAAATCTTCAACCGCATACCGCTGCTCAAGAAACTGAAGTGGCGCGAGATAATAGGCATAAAAGCCATGTGGGGCACACTAACCGACAAGAACAACCCCTTCCTCGAAGAGAACGCACATGATGCCCTGCTTTTCCAGATGCCTGATGGAGTGCACATGCTCGAACGCGACCGTCCCTACGCCGAGTTGGCGATCGGCATAAACAACATTTTCAAATTCTTCAAGGTGCTCTACGTCCGTCGCCTGTCATACAACGAGATACCCGGCACCAAGAAGCATGGCGTACGCTTCGGATTTACCCTGTCTTTCTAAGTTTTAAATAGAAAATGGACATAATAATAGCCGACAAACAAGACATCACACGCATAGGATTGACATATACCATACGTAGCAAGGGGTATGATGCCAAGTGTGTTGCCAACAAGCAGGAGATAGTGGACCTGCTCTCCGCCCAGCCCGAGGCAGTAGTGTTTATAGACTATTCGCTCTCCGACATTCAGAATTTGGACGAACTGCTGATACTCTCGCTTCGTTTCAGACACGTGCAGTGGGTGCTGTGGTGCGAGGACCTGACCGTAGATTTCCTGCGAAGGCTCATCTCCTCCTCTTCCAATATCGGAGTGCTGTTCAAGGACTGCGAACTCGAAGAGATAGAGCAGTGCATCACCGTCGCGCTGCTGCACCAAAGGTTCATCTGTCAGCGCACCGCCGACCTCCTTATGTCCTTCGAACCACAACCCACAGAGGTTATTCATCTCACACCCACCGAGTTGGAGGTGTTGAAGGACATAGCACTGGGCATGACCACACGAGAGATATCCGAGAAACGCTTCTCCTCTTTTCACACTGTCAATACCCATCGCAAGAACATATTCCGTAAACTCGGTGTGAACAATGTGCACGAGGCAACACGCTATGCCCTGCGAGCCGGAATGGTAGACCCAGCCGAGTATTATATCTGACCGTCACCCATGTTGGTCGCACAAAATAGACGTAGAGGGGGATGTTTCTCAACATCTCCCTCTACAACTTCTAACTAACTTAATAAATAATTACTCTTTCAACACAATGCATGATTTCGATTCACATCGGAAACCATGCCCTAATTTTAATGTAAAAATACAAAAAAAATTGAAAATGGATATTATTACATTCAGACGTATCTATTATATTTATTATTCAATATGTAACTCTTTTTCACCCCTCCATGTGAGTGTCATCCAAGTCGTTTCAGTTGCACAGTGAAGTGTCTCATCAGTGGAGCCTCCCACTCTATAGCCACTCCACGTGTCACCTCCTCACGTCGGTCGTACACATTTTTCAGTGCTGCCGCCACCACGGCCAAGTGGTTGTCGGTATACACCCGCCTCGGTATGGCGAGTCGCACCATATCCAGTCCGCCGTAACGGTTCTCGTGAGTATCAGGGTCACGGTCGGCGAGCATGTATCCTATCTCGCATGCACGTATGCCCGCCTCCAGGTACAGTTCGCATGTCAGTGTCTGTGCGGGAAACTCCTCCTTGGGCACATGAGTGAGCACGCGGTCGGCATCCACGAAGATGGCGTGTCCGCCGGCAGGTCTCTGGTATGGTATGCCATACTCGTCGAGCATGGCAGCCAGTCTTTGTACCTGCCTGATGCGAGTATTCAGCATATCAAATTCCGTATTCTCTTCCAATCCCACCGCTATAGCATTCATGTCACGTCCGTTTAGTCCGCCGTAGGTCACATATCCCTCAAAAGGTATACAGAAGAGTTTAGCACCCTCGTACCATTCTTTTCTGCGTGTGGCTATAAATCCACCCATGTTTACTATGGCGTCCTTCTTTGCCGACATGGTGGCAGCATCAGCATCGCGATACATCTCCAGCACTATTTCCTTTATGCTCTTGTCTGCATATCCGGGTTCGCGCATCTTTATGAAGTATGCATTCTCTGCAAATCGTGCGCTGTCCATCACCACTGGCACCCCGTATTTGTGACACAACTCGCAGGTATCATGTATATTCGCCATGCTCACTGGTTGTCCGCCCACAGTGTTGTTGGTCACCGTGAGCACCATAAACGGCACCTTGCCTTTGTTCTCGCTCAGCACCTTCTCCAGT
>CAMHPC010000098.1 GCA_946186945.1 uncultured Prevotella sp. | reverse complement strand
CACGCAGACAAGAGAGGTCCCAGTTGTTGCGGATGTTCTCGCGCGAGATGGGCACCGTGTCGGTATTGCCCTCCACCAGCACGTCATAGTCGCTGTAGTCCATGATTATCTTGGCTATCTTGCTCAGCGTCTGAGCGGCACGGTCGTTGATTTCGTAACTTCCGGTCTTGTACAGCATATTGTCTGCCAGCGAGATGTATACCACACCCTTCAGCACCTGCACATCCACCTCGCGCTTCTCATCGATGGTGAGCGAACGGGTGAGGTTGTTCATGAGCACTGCGTTGAGAGAGTCGCTCTTGCTCTTCACTTCCACCAGATGACGTATATACTGGTTGGACTCGTTGATCTGGTCCACCAGTTTGTCTATGCTGATGTTGTTCTGCGAGGTATTGCTGAGACTCAGATCCAATGTCCTCTGCAGACGTGCATAGTCACGCTTCGACTGCTCCAGTTGCTCGCGCAGACTGGTTTCACGGGCATTTGATGCAGCCAACTCTTGCTTCACATTCTGGAAGTCTTCGTTCAGTGTCTTGTTCTGCGACTGGCACTCGAGCAACTCCTTGTTGCTGGCGCAACCTGTGGTCAACAGCAGCCCAGCAATCATTACCGATACAATTACATTCTTTTTCATATCATTGTAAAAATTAGTTGTGGCAAATATACATACGTAAGACGCAGAAAAAGCAAAAATGTTTAACAGGTTTAAAGAATTTTAACCACAGAGGGGCACGATTATTGATTATTAACGCTGTTAAATACGCTCATTAGCGAGGAAGAGCCTATAGGAAAGTAGCAAACGAGGACTATTTCGCATTGTAATCCATGAGTTTCAAATCTATATCAAGACGACGCTGACCAAGTTGCAAATAACTACAAACCAACAATTTACAATTCTAACGCACATCGTTTGTTCCATATTGCCATCTATATTTCAATAGATATATGTATTGATAGCATTACTTTTGCAAAAACAAAAACCTAATTTTTTACCCAAATAATTACTTTATGAAACCTAACTACTTACGATCCAAAAAATCTCTAAAGATGGACATTTACCCTCTGAGGAAGTTTGCAGCATTGTGGATTGCTCTCCTGGCTATCCCTCTTTTCGCTACGAGTGGGTTGTTTGCACAGACAGTCACGCAAACAATCTATGTCGACTTTGGTGCAGACAATGACGCAAGTCGAGGTATGCAGACCACTGGTGCCGACATCAACGGCAACTACTGGACCAATGTGCACTGTACAGGAACGGGCGATGCCAACAAGTACATCTACCCTGGCACCACCTTTGATATCGTCAACTCTGACAATCAAAGTACTGGTTATCAGATAGGTGTCAATGTGCGCTTCTCTACCAACGGCAAGAGTGGTGGCGGCGGTCTGGTAAGTCCCGACGCTAATCTGATAGGCGACCTCGCCATTGCCTCGGCCACAGAGGACTATGCCTTTCCCGAGGCACACCAGGATTATGTGTATATCACATTCAGAGGTTTAGACAGGAACAAAGCCTATCGCTTCAGTTCCTTCGGCAGCCGAACCAGCACAGCCGACCGCATAGCCACCTTCATCTTCCAGGGCGAGAACATCTGGAGCGGCGACCACCAAATGTCAGGTACTGGTATCGGTGCTGACGGCAAGAATGCCAATACCAGCAATATCCTGGTGAGCGAGCCCGTATTTCCCGACCGTGAGGGAAACATCACCATGACCCTCGTGAAACTCGTCAAGAATGGATATGTGCATCTGAATGCCATGAAGATAGAAGAGTTGGACGGTCTGTCACCCATCAACACCGAACTCTCTCTGGCACAGAAAATATTTATCGACCTCGGTGAGAACAACAGCGACACACGCGGTCACCAGACTCTGGGTTCTGACAAGAACGGCAACACTTGGAACAACATCTATCCCGCCAGCGGAAACACTATCACCAGTGGCACTCAGGTGTCGCTCGTAAACAGCGCCAACGCTGCCACGGGTGCCACTGCCACCATCGGTTCCGGCTTCAAGACTAACGGCATGTCGGGCGGTGGAGGTCTTGTCAATCCCACCTCACCATGGCTCGGCGAACTGGGCATAGCCACAGCCACAGAGGACTATGCCTTCCTGGAAAGCGGCGACGGCTCTACCCTGACACTCGATGGGCTGAACAAAGACAACTGTTATAAGATGTATTTCTTCGGCAGCCGTAGCACTGGTACAGACCGCGACTACTACATCACCCTCAACGGTCAGCAGACATGGAACACCCTGCACATCACCTCGGGCAGCAACATCGGCGGCAGTGGTGTCAACGGCAATACCATGAACGTATCGGTGAGCGACTATCTATACCCTGACGCAGAGGGAAAGATAGTTATCTCTATCACCCGCAAAAACTCCATGGCTCACCTCAATGCCATGAAGATAGAGGAATACCAAGGGGGCAGCCGTCCTTCTGAGTCGATTTCGCTGGCCTCGCTCGCTATCACAGGCGACGCTGTAGAGGGCGGCACAGCAGAGATGATTGAGTTGCAACCCAACGGTTCACACACTGGTGTGTTTGAAACATACGTGCAATTGACCCCCGGTACCTACGTGCTCACCGGCACCACTACAGACAATGTGGATGTTACACTGGGTCAAGGAGCCGAGGCTGGCACCTTCGCACAGGGCGGTAACGCCTTCACTGCCACACAGACACAGGTGGCACGCGTAAAAGTGGATGCCACAGCACAGACCATCACACTCACTCCAGTAGAGGTAGTACTCAAAGGCGAGGTGGTGCCTGCCAATACCACACTGGCATACGCAGGCAACGGCGTGTGGCGCTCTACTGTCAATCTCAACCAGAACACCACAAAACTGTTCGTAGACCGCACTTTCTACTTCACATTCAACGGCACCGATGCCCTGGCCATCAAGCGTGTGCCCGGCAGCGCCAACAGTCTGGCTATGCCCAGCGAGGGCTTCTCTGCCGAGAACCTGCGTGTTAACAACGGCACATACGATATCACGGTAGACATGCGCAACTATACCTTCGCCTTCGATGCGCCCATCGATGCACATAAGATTTCTGTCTTCGGTTCGTCGGTGTCCAACGGTCAGGGAGCCACCAACAATCATGGTTATGCCTATATGTACGACGAACTCCTTCAGACTCGTGTGGCTGACGGACTGAGCAGCGACGCGTTCCGTATCTCCAGCGTGGCAATCAACGGCAACAGCACAGTGAACCTGCTCAACCGCTATGACGACCTGACACGCGATTTTGGCAAGTATGTGATCTTCGGTCTGTCGCTCGGCAACGAGGGCATACACGGAGCATCCAACCAGGACAACATCTTCGCACAGTTCCGCGACAACATGCAGACACTCATCGGCAAGGTGAGGACTGACGGCAAGGTGCCCGTCGTAATGAACAACTACACACGCACCGACTTCACCAGCGACGACTACAGTTACATCAAGCGCATGAACCTGCTCATACACGAGTGGGACCTGCCCTCAGTCAACATGCTGGGTGCCATAGACGACGGCACGGGCAAATGGGCTACCGGGTATCAGAACCCCGGCGACATCTACCACCCCACCACCGACGGACACCGTGAGTTCTACTATGCCATGGTTCCTTCTCTCTTCGATGCTCTGGCAGCCGGCAAACCCCTGCCCGTGCGCGACATGACCACCTCACTCACGCTGAAGGACAAGAGCGTGATTGAGTTTGAAGGCGAGGAGACTATCCACCCCTTTGCCCTCAGCATACGAGTGAAAGGCAATCAGGAGGGGCGCATAGCATCGTTTGCCACCACCACAGGCAATGCATATATCAACGTAGGTGCCGACGGCAAGGTGACTTACGTGTCGCCCACGGGCTCTACCATACAGAGCACACAGACTATTGACAATGCAGACTGGCACCACGTCACCGTCTCTCACTACTGGGCACAGCAGCGCACACTGCTATTCGTGGACGGCACACTGGGCGGTGAAATCTCCGAACGTCTGTCACCCTCACACTTCACTGTAGGCGACGACAGCCAAGCCACCGTACGACAGTTCAGCGAACTTTTCTTCTGGCGCTCAGCACTCAATGCCGATGAGGTGCAGGCTCTCACCGAGGGCAAGATGCTCAAATCGAGTCTCGACATATACGCCACACTCTCCGACGGCGAAACCACGATAGCCAACAAGGCACAGAGCATGAACACCGTCAACTACACAGAGGGTACTGTAGAGGGACTGGCTGGAATATGGCTCATTGGTGCCGACGGCAGTATAGGTAAGCCAAACTACACCGAAGGCGACGGCTGGCATACAGAGAATGCTATCCGCATGGAAAGCATGCCCGGCAACATTTACAAAGTGGACCTGACGGTGGGTACCAGTCTGAACAAGGACTTCGTCAACTTCAAATTCTTCGGTCAGGCAGGCTGGGGCATAGAGTTTACTGGTGCAAGCGATGCCACCTACCACGTCACTTCCGACAGCGAGGTATTCGGCGTGAACGAGAGCGGAAACGTGTATCTGAAGGACGGACAGACTTTGGCCGAAGGCGACACCTACATCTTCTTCATGGACTGCAGCCAGGGCACTGACAAGGCTGTGATGCACGTAGAGAAACGTGTGAACAGCGTGAACGGCCTGTGGATGATTGGTGCCAACGGCAGCATTGGTGAACCCAATTATACTGAAGGTGTGGATTGGGATACAAACAAAGCCATAAAACTCACAGAGGACGAGCCTGGCATATACAGTTACACCTTCGAGGTGGGCAAGACCCTGAACAAGGACTTCGTCAACTTCAAATTCTTCGGTCAGGCAGGCTGGGGCATCGAGTTCCACGGCACTGGCACCACTCCTTACCTGCTCACCTCTACCAGCAATGTGTTCTTGGTGGGCGACGGTACTGGTGGCCATGACAACGGCAACATCTATCTCGCCTCCGGAGAGACACTGGAAGAGGGTGATGAATACACCTTCATGGTCAACATGACCCAGGGTGCCGACAAGGCTGTGCTCAGCGTCAGCAAGGTAGAGAAGGTGATACTCGATGATATCGACGGTCTTTGGATTATCGGCGCCACAGGCAGCGTGGGCGACCCGACATACGGCGAGGGCACCGACTGGCAGACGAGTCGCGCCATACAGATGACCGAGGTATCACCCAAGGTTTACGAGCATGTATTTGTGGTGGGCGAGAGTCTGAACAAGAGTTTCGTCAACTTCAAGTTCTTCGGTCAGGCTGGTTGGGGCATTGAGTTCCAAGGCAGTCTCTTGGCTCCCTACCACCTCACTTCGCTGAGCGACGTGTTCCTCGTGGGCGACGGTGACAATGGCCACGACAACGGCAATATCTATCTTGCCTCCGGACAGACTCTGACCGATGGCGATGAGTACCTCTTCCGCGTAGATATGACCAAGGGCTACGGCAAGGCAGAACTCACCGTAGTGAAAACCATTGTGCTGGACGAGACTGTGGCACCTGTCGATCTGCCCACATCGGGAGTTCAGGAAAAGGTGGCATTGCTCTACACCGCCAAGCAGGGATGGAACACTGTGTGTGTGCCCTTCGCACTGCAGGAGAGCGACCTGACTGCCCTCTTCGGCGACGGTTGCAAGGCATACGAATTCTACGGTTATGAGAACAATGAACTGAAGTTCAGCAAGGCTACCTCTCTCTCTGCCGGCACTCCGTATGTGGTCTATGCCGATGCACCCGCTACGGTGAGCGAAGAGGGCTACATCGTGAGAGACGTGGAGTTTGCCGAGACTGCTCCTCAGAGTTATGGTGGGGCTTCGTTCATCGGCACTTTTGCACCCATCGCTGCTCCCAACATGGCTGGACTCTACGGCGTAGTACCCTCTACCGGACATATACAGAAGGGAGGAACAGGGGCATCCATCAAGGGTTTCCGTGCCTATTTCCAACTCCCTGCCACTGCCGATGCCTCAAATATAAGCATGAACTTCGACGGAGAGATTATTACTGGTATCAGTATGGTGCAGACTGCCAATACAGATGCCTCGCAGGTATACGACATCGCTGGCAGGAAGGCAGTGGAGAAATCACTCCGCAAAGGTGTATACATCAAAAACGGACGTAAGTATATCGTGAAATAAGGGCAAAAAACATTTAGAAATCATGAACAAGAATTATATAAAGCCTGATACCAAGGTTCTGTGGGTGGTGGCAGAGGACTGTCTCCTCGATGTATCGTTAGACCCCACCAAGGATAATCAAAACATAACACCCGACAATGAGGAGTATAACGGCGAATTTGGTGCCAACCAGAACAGTGTTTGGGATTGACAACCTCTCCTCAAGGTAGTAATGAATTAGCGAATGGGATGCCAACGGTCTGTTTGGCATCCCATTTTCATATCACAGCAGGCGACAGTGATATCTGCTCTCTGACATGGAAAAGGATAAGCATAGAGTTCACTTTGTAGCATTCCTGACTAAAAAAACATTATTCTAATTTTTATATGTTGCAAACTTAAAGTACCTTTGCACCAAAATAACGAAAGAAGAATGATCCGTTTTTTCAAGACACCCTCAGAGAGTATAATAGGAGTAGGCTCGGAACAAGCCATTAACACTACCGATGTAGATAAACTGTGCTGGCTCTTTGGCGAGGCACAAGCCATAGATGCCGACACCATGCCTGGTTTCTACGTGGGTCCACGCCGCGAGATGGTGACCCCCTGGAGCACCAATGCCGTAGAGATAACACAGAATATGGGTATCACGGGTATCACCCGCATAGAGGAGTTCTTCCCCGTGAGCAGCAAGGATGCCGACCATGACCCCATGCTCCAGCGACTGTACAGCGGACTGGACCAGGAGTCGTTTACCACTCACCGCCAGCCAGAGCCCATTCGTCAGATAGACGACCTGGAAACTTTCAACGAAGAGGAGGGACTGGCTCTCTCTGCCGAGGAGATAGAGTATCTGCACGAGATAGAGAAGCAGGTGAACAGACCGCTTACCGACTCCGAGGTGTTCGGCTTCGCCCAGATCAACAGCGAGCACTGCCGCCACAAAATCTTCGGTGGCACATTCATCATAGATGGCAAGGAGATGGAGTCTTCACTCTTTGCCATGATAAAAAAGACGACCAATGAAAATCCCAACCGCATACTCTCTGCCTACAAGGACAATGTGGCTTTTGCGCAAGGACCCGTGGTGGAGCAGTTTGCACCTAAAGACCAGTCTACAAGCGACTACTTCGAGGTGAAGGAGGTGGAGAGCGTTATCTCCCTCAAGGCAGAGACACACAACTTCCCCACCACCGTGGAGCCCTTCAACGGTGCTGCCACGGGTACCGGCGGCGAGATACGCGACCGTATGGGCGGTGGCACTGGCTCATGGCCCATAGCAGGCACGGCAGTGTATATGACTGCCTATCCACGACTGGAGGGCGATAACGGTGAAGAAATCACACTGCGCGACTGGGAGGAGATACTGCCCGTGCGCCAGTGGCTGTATCAGACACCCGAACAGATACTCATCAAGGCATCCAACGGTGCCTCCGACTTCGGCAATAAATTCGGACAACCCCTCATCTGCGGCAGCGTGCTCACCTTCGAACACCAGGAGGGTGCAGAGAAATACGCCTACGACAAGGTGATAATGCTCGCTGGCGGTGTGGGCTACGGCACCAAGCGCGACTGTCTGAAACGCACTCCACAACCCGGCAACAAGGTGGTGGTAGTGGGCGGCGACAACTACCGCATCGGTCTGGGTGGCGGCAGCGTGTCGTCGGTAGACACCGGACGCTATTCCAACGGTATAGAACTGAATGCCGTGCAGCGTGCCAACCCCGAGATGCAGAAGAGGGCATACAACCTGGTGAGGGCTCTCTGCGAGGAGGATGTGAACCCCGTGGTGAGCATACACGACCACGGCTCTGCTGGTCACCTCAACTGCCTGTCGGAACTGGTTGAGGAATGTGGCGGACGCATAGAGATGGACAAACTGCCTATAGGCGACAAGACACTCTCTGCAAAGGAAATCATTGCCAACGAGAGTCAGGAACGCATGGGACTGCTCATCGACGAGAAACACATAGAACACGTGAGGCAGATAGCCGAACGCGAACGTGCCCCGCTGTATGTGGTGGGCGAGACTACCGGCGATGCACACTTCTCGTTCGTGCAGGCAGACGGTGTGAAACCCTTCGACTTGGACGTGGCACAGATGTTCGGACACTCACCCAAGACGGTGATGCGCGACGAGACTGTGGAGCGCCACTACCACAATGTGAAATATGACCTGAACAAGATACAGGAGTATGTGAAACGGGTGCTGCAACTCGAGGCTGTGGCATGCAAGGACTGGCTCACAAACAAGGTGGACAGGAGCGTGACGGGCAAGATAGCACGCCAACAGTGCCAGGGACAACTGCAGTTACCCCTCTCCGACTGTGGCGTGGTGGCACTCGACTACCGCGGACGCAAGGGTATAGCCACGGCACTGGGTCATGCCCCGCAGGCAGGACTCGCCAACCCCGAGGCGGGCAGTGTGCTGGCTGTGGCAGAGGCCCTGACCAATATAGTATGGGCTCCGCTCACCGACGGACTGAGCGGTGTGTCGCTCTCAGCCAACTGGATGTGGCCCTGCCGTTCGCAGAAGGGTGAGGACGCTCGCCTGTACAGTGCCGTAAGGGCTCTCAGCAACTTCTGTTGCGAACTGGGTATCAACGTGCCTACAGGTAAGGACTCGCTCTCCCTCACACAGCAGTATCCCAACGGCGAGAAGATCATAGCACCGGGCACGGTGATCGTAAGTGCCGGTGCCGAGGTGAGCGATATACGCCGTGTGGTATCGCCCGTGGTGGTGAACGACAAGAATGCATCTATCTACTACATAGACTTCAGTTTCGACGCCCTGCATCTGGGCGGTTCGGCACTGGCTCAGTCATTAGGTGCCGTGGGCGACGATGTGCCCACAGTGCGCAATGCCGAATACTTTGCCGATGCCTTCGAGGCAGTGCAGCAACTCATCGCGAAGGGTTGGGTAATGGCTGGTCACGACATAAGCGCCGGCGGTCTGGTCACCACCCTGCTCGAAATGATGTTTGCCAATACCACTGGCGGCATGCACGTCAACCTGCACGACGTGGAGGGAACCGACATGGTGCACATGATCTTCGCCGAGAACCCCGGCGTGGTGATACAGGTGAGCGATGAACACCGCATAGCCCTGCGCGATTTCATGGAACAGCGGGGCATAGGATTTGCAAAGATAGGCTACACTACTGCCGACAGACAACTGGTGGTGGTGAAGGACGACGAGACACTGACCTTCGACATAGATGCCATGCGCGAAGCGTGGTATCGCACCTCGTACCTGCTCGACCGCAAGCAGAGCATGAACGGCTGCGCCCGCAAACGCTATGACAACTACAGCAGCCAACCGGTTCAGATCAGCCTGCCACAGCAGTTCAAGGGCACCCTCGCCTCTTACGGACTCACTGCCGACCGCAAGGGACGCAGCGGCATAAAGGCGGCTATAATACGTGAGAAAGGCACCAACGGCGAGCGCGAGATGGCATACTCACTCTACCTGGCTGGCTTCGACGTGAAGGATGTGATGATGACCGACCTGATAAGCGGACGCGAGACGCTGGACGACATACAGATGATAGTATTCTGCGGCGGTTTCTCCAACAGCGACGTGCTGGGCAGTGCCAAGGGTTGGGCAGGTGCTTTCCTCTACAACCCCAAGGCGAAGGAGGCACTCGACCGCTTCTATGCCCGCGAGGACACCCTCTCGCTCGGTATCTGCAACGGTTGCCAACTGATGGTGGAACTGAACCTGGTGAACCCCGAGCACGAGCACCGCACACGCATGCTGCACAACGACTCGCACAAGTTTGAGAGTCAATACCTCAGCCTCACCATACCTCAGAACCACAGCGTGATGTTCGGCTCGCTCAGCGGCAGCCGTCTGGGTCTGTGGGTGGCTCATGGCGAGGGTAAGTTCTCACTGCCCGAGGGTATAGATGCCTACCACGTAGTGGCGAAGTACAGTTACGACAGTTATCCCGCTTGTCCCAACGGCAGCGACTATGCTGTGGCAGGTATCTGCAGCCGCGACGGTCGCCATCTGGCTATGATGCCGCACCTGGAGCGTGCCATCTTCCCATGGCAGTGCGGCTGGTATCCCGCCGACCACCTCTCGGACGAGGTGACACCGTGGATAGAAGCCTTCGTCAACGCTCGCAAATGGATAGAAAACAAGAACAAATAACATCTGCATAGGCTTATGGGCATATACAAGGACTGTTTCACCACCTTCTTCAAGATAGGCGCCTTCACTCTCGGAGG
>CAMHPC010000097.1 GCA_946186945.1 uncultured Prevotella sp. | reverse complement strand
GCGCCCCCCACTTCTCGTTATGTAAAAGGGATATTACTTGCCCTCTTCTATTGCAACCTCGTCTTCAGCGAAGTCGAGCACATTGCGACGGTTAGCCTGCATGCGGTCGTACTCCTCCTTGCTGCCTACGATGAGTTTCTCCCACTGGCGCAGTCCAGTACCAGCAGGTATGAGGTGTCCGCAAATCACGTTCTCCTTCATGCCCTCGAGGTTATCCACCTTACCGCGTATAGCAGCCTCGTTGAGTACTTTGGTTGTCTCCTGGAAGGAAGCAGCCGACATGAAACTCTTAGTCTGCAGTGCAGCACGTGTGATACCCTGGAGTATCTGTTTAGATGTGGCGGGCACAACGTCGCGAACCTTCACCAGTCTCAGGTCGCGACGTTTGAGTGATGAGTTCTCATCGCGCAACTTACGAGCACTGATAATCTGGTCTTTGCGGATATTCTCGCTGTCGCCGGCATCGATGACATATTTTTTACCCCAGATGCGGTCGTTTTCGGCTATGAAGTCAAGTTTGTCCACTATCTCCTGCTCGAGGAATGTGGTATCTCCGGGCTCTTCTATCTGAACCTTGCGCATCATCTGGCGCACGATAATCTCAAAGTGCTTGTCGTTGATTTTCACACCCTGCAGGCGGTACACATCCTGCACCTCGTTGACGATATACTCCTGTACTGCCGTGGGACCCTTGATAGCAAGGATATCGCTGGGAGTGACGATACCGTCGGAAAGCGGAGTACCGGCACGCACAGCATCGTGCTCCTGCACCATAATCTGCTTTGAGAGCGATACGAGGTACTTGCGTTGTTCGCCTGTCTTAGAGGTGACAATAATCTCGCGGTTACCACGTTTCACACGTCCCATGGTCACCTCACCGTCAATCTCGCTGACGATAGCGGGGTTGGACGGGTTGCGTGCCTCGAAGAGTTCGGTGACACGAGGCAAACCACCGGTGATATCACCAGCCTTGCTGCCCGTGGCACGAGGTATCTTGACCAGAGTGGCACCACTGCCTATCTCCTGACCGTCCTCTACCACCACGTGACCACCTACGGGGAAGATATATGTACCTACAATTTCGCCCTTAGCGTCGAGGATGTCGCAGGTGGGCACCAGAGTATGGTCGTGCGAGTCGATGATAATCTTCTCTGTCAGACCCGTAGTCTCGTCGGTCTCAGCCTTGTATGTAGAGCCCTCCACCACATCGCGGAAGCGCAGTTTACCAGCGTATTCCGACACGATAACGGCATTGAAGGGATCCCAGCGTGCGATGAGGTCGTCCTTCTTCACACGGTCGTCCTGTCCGAAGTACAGCAAACTACCGTAGGGCACGTTCTGCGACGAGAGCACGATACCCGTCTTCTCATCGATGAAGCGCACCTCAGAGAGTCGGCTCACCACCATCTTGCATGTCTTGCCCGTCTCTGCATCTTCGATGTAGTCAACGGTACGCAGTTCGTCAAACTCCAGTTTGGCATCGTTCTTTGCCACGATAGAAGCGTTGGCAGCAGCGTTGGCAGCCACACCACCAGCGTGGAAGGTACGCAGTGTGAGCTGAGTACCGGGTTCGCCGATGGCCTGAGCCGCGATGACACCCACAGCCTCACCCATCTGCACCATGCGACGGGTGGCGAGGTTGCGACCGTAGCACTTCATACACACGCCGTGCTTGCTCTCGCAGGTGAGCACGGAACGGATCTCTACGCTCTCGATGGGCGAATCTTCTATCATCTGTGCTATGGGCTCAGTTATCTCCTCGCCGGCAGCCACTATTAGTTCGCCAGTGAGAGGATGTATGATATCGTGCACCGACACACGTCCGAGTATACGCTCATAGAGTGATGAGATGACCTCGTCGCCACTCTTGAGGGCAGTACAAACGAGTCCGCGCAGTGTGCCACAGTCCTCCTCGTTGATGATAACATCGTGTGACACGTCTACCAGACGACGGGTGAGATAACCGGCGTCGGCAGTCTTCATAGCGGTATCGGCAAGACCCTTACGGGCACCGTGTGAGGCAATGAAGTATTCGAGCACCGACATACCCTCCTTGAAGTTGGAGAGAATGGGGTTCTCAATGATCTGTGCACCCTCGGCACCTGCCTTCTGAGGCTTGGCCATCAGACCACGGATACCGGAGAGCTGCTTAATCTGGTCCTTACTACCACGGGCTCCGGAGTCGAGCATCATAAACACGGCGTTGAAGCCCTGGTCGGCCTCGGTCATCTCCTTAAGCAGGATATTGCTTATGTCGTTGTTGACGTGTGTCCAGGTGTCGATAACCTGATTGTAACGCTCGTTGTCGGTGATGAAACCCATATTGTAATCGTCGGTGATGCGGCGCACCTCCTCATTACCACGGGCTATCAGGTCAGCCTTTTCGGGTGGTATGATGATATCGTCGAGGTTGAACGATAGTCCAGCCAAGTATGCCATGCGGTATCCCAGGTTCTTGATACCATCGAGGAACTCACAAGCCTCAGCGAAGCCGACAGACTTGATAACGTCGGCGATGATGTCGCGCAGGCTCTTCTTTGATATCACCTTGTTCACATATCCCACCTCTTTCGGTATGATGCCGTTGACGATGACACGTCCCACCGATGTCTCTACGATATGGCGTATGGGGTTACCTTGTTCATCGATATCGTCCACCATCACCTTGACGGGCGCGTGGAAGTCGCACTTACCCTCATTATGGGCGATGATAGCCTCCTCGGGACCGTAGAAGGTGAGGCCCTCACCCTTGGCTCCCGGGCGCAGTTTGGTGATATAGTACAGTCCGAGCACCATATCCTGTGAAGGCACGGTGATAGGAGCGCCATTGGCAGGATTGAGAATATTATGGCTCTGGAGCATCAGTATCTGTGCTTCGAGTATAGCCTCATTGCTCAACGGGAGGTGCACAGCCATCTGGTCGCCGTCGAAGTCGGCGTTGAAGGCTGTACATGCCAGTGGATGCAACTGTATGGCCTTGCCCTCGATGAGTTTGGGCTGGAAAGCCTGAATACCCAGACGGTGCAGTGTAGGAGCACGGTTGAGCAGCACGGGGTGACCTTTCATCACGTTCTCCAGGATATCCCAGATGACGGGTTCACGGCGGTCGACGATCTTCTTTGCCGACTTCACGGTCTTCACTATGCCGCGCTCTATGAGTTTGCGTATGATAAACGGTTTGTACAGTTCGGCAGCCATGAGTTTGGGCAGTCCGCACTCGCCCATCTTCAGTTCGGGACCCACCACGATAACCGAACGGGCAGAGTAGTCCACACGTTTACCGAGCAGGTTCTGACGGAAGCGTCCCTGCTTACCCTTGAGGGCATCGCTGAGAGACTTGAGTGGGCGGTTGCTCTCACTCTTCACAGCAGCACTCTTGCGTGAGTTGTCGAAGAGAGAGTCGACGGCCTCTTGCAGCATGCGTTTCTCATTGCGCAGGATGACCTCGGGAGCCTTAATCTCGAGCAGGCGCTTGAGGCGAGTATTACGTATGATGACACGACGGTAGAGGTCGTTGAGGTCGGAAGTGGCAAAGCGTCCACCATCCAGTGGCACCAAGGGGCGCAGGTCGGGCGGTGTGACGGGGATAATCTTCATGATCATCCATTCCGGGCGGTTGATATCCTTGGAACCGCGGAAAGCCTCTACCACCTGCAGACGTTTCAGTGCCTCGGTCTTGCGCTGCTGCGAAGAGTCGTTATTGGCACGTCCACGGAGTTCCTCTGCCAGTTTGTCCAGGTCGAGTGATACCAGTAGGTCATACACTGCCTCGGCACCCATCTTGGCGATGAACTTATTGGGGTCGGTATTCTCCAGGCGCTCATTGCCCTCGGGCAACTGGCGGTCGAGGATATCGAAATACTCATCTTCAGAGAGCAGGTCGTATTTGTGCGAGCCGTTGAGTTCTATGCCATCGCCATCAGTCTTACCCTCGAGCACACCTGGCTGTATCACCACGTACTTCTCGTAGTAGATGATAGAATCGAGTTTCTTGGTAGGCAGTCCGAGCAGATAGCCAATCTTGTTGGGCAGTGAGCGGAAATACCAGATATGAGCCACGGGCACCACCAGTTCGATATGTCCGCTACGCTCACGGCGCACATTCTTCTCTGTGACCTCCACACCGCAGCGGTCGCACACAATACCCTTGTAGCGTATGCGTTTGTATTTGCCGCATCCGCACTCATAGTCGCGTGTGGGACCGAAGATACGCTCGCAGAACAGGCCGTCACGCTCGGGCTTGTATGTACGGTAGTTGATGGTCTCTGGCTTGGTCACCTCACCATACGAGTTTTCCAGTATCTCCTCGGGAGAAGCCAGACCGATGGTTATCTTGGTGAAATTGTTCTTGACCTTGTTTTCTTTCTTGAAAGCCATTTTATATTGTCAGTTTTTTAGTCGAGTTTGATACTTAAACCTAATCCGCGAAGCTCATGAAGCAGCACATTGAGAGACTCGGGTATACCGGGTGTGGGCATGGGTTCGCCCTTGACGATGGCCTCGTATGCCTTGCTACGTCCCACCACATCATCACTCTTGATAGTCAGTATCTCCTGCAGCACGTGAGAGGCACCGAAGGCTTCGAGGGCCCACACCTCCATCTCACCGAAACGCTGTCCACCAAACTGTGCCTTACCTCCGAGTGGTTGTTGTGTGATGAGTGAGTACGGGCCGATGCTACGTGCGTGCATCTTGTCCTCCACCATGTGTCCGAGTTTCAGGAAGTAGGTGATACCCACTGTTGCGGGCTGGTCGAACATCTCGCCTGTCTCACCATCGTAGAGGTGTGTGGAGCAGAGGCGTGGCAGTCCTGCCTTGTCGGTCCATTCGGAGAGGTCGTCGAGACGTGCGCCGTCGAAGATGGGAGTGGCAAACTTCACGCCGAGGCGTTTGCCGGCAGCACCGAGGATAGCCTCGAATATCTGTCCCAGGTTCATACGTGAGGGCACACCCAGAGGGTTGAGCACCAGGTCTACGGGACGTCCGTCCTTGAGGAACGGCATATCTTCCTGGCGCACCACCTTCGACACAATACCCTTGTTTCCGTGACGTCCGGCGAGTTTGTCGCCCACACCTATCTTGCGCTTCTTTGCCACATACACCTTTGCCATCTGCAACACGCCGGAGGGCAGGTCATCACCAATGGTTATGGCAAACTTGCGACGTTTGATTTCTGCATCGAGCAACTTGTACTTGCGTATGAAGTTCATGATGAGTTGCGAGATAAGCATGTCGGTATGTTCTTCGCCAGTCCAGCCATTCGACTGCACACCGTCATACTCGAGCACCTTGAGGTTGGCAGCGGTGAAGCGCGAGCCCTTGGTGATGACCTCGGTACCGCTATAGTCCTTGATACCCTGTGAGGTCTTGCCCTCGGTGAGTGTGAGCAGTTTGTCTACGAGGATATCCTTCAGGTCATTGTTCTTTGCCTCAAACTCCTCGTCGATCTTTGCCAGAATGATCTTATCCTGTTTCTTAGACTCGCGTGTCTTGATGGCACGTGAGAAGAGTTTCTTGTCTATCACCACACCGCTGAGTGAGGGGTTGGCCTTGAGTGAAGAGTCCTTCACGTCGCCTGCCTTGTCACCGAAGATGGCACGCAGCAGTTTCTCCTCGGGTGAGGGGTCGCTCTCGCCCTTGGGTGATATCTTTCCGATGAGGATATCACCGGGTTCCACACGTGCACCCACGCGGATGATACCGTTTTCGTCGAGGTCCTTTGTAGCCTCTTCGCTCACATTGGGAATGTCGGAGGTAAACTCCTCCATGCCGCGCTTGGTCTCACGCACGTCGAGTGAGTACTCGTCCACATGCACTGAGGTGAGCACATCCTCGCGTACGAGGCGCTCGCTGAGCACGATAGCATCCTCGTAGTTGTAACCCTTCCACGGCATATATGCCACCAGCAGGTTGCGTCCCAGTGCCAGTTCCCCATTCTCGGTGGCATAGCCCTCGGTGAGGATCTGTCCCTGATGCACACGGTCGCCCTTGTTGCATATAGGACGCAGGTCGATGGTCATATTCTGGTTGGTACGGCGGAACTTGGGTATGCGGTATTCCTTGAGAGCGGGTTCGAAACTCACGAACTCCTCGTCTTCGGTACGGTCGTAGAGTATGCGTATGGTAGTGGCATCCACATATTCTATCACGCCCTCTCCTTCTGCCACAATCATAGTGCGAGAATCTTCGCACACCTGGCGCTCCAGACCGGTGCCCACGATAGGAGCATCATTGTGGAGCAGGGGCACAGCCTGGCGCATCATGTTACATCCCATGAGCGCACGGTGACCGTCGTCGTGCTCGAGGAAGGGGATCAGTGCTGCCGACACGGAGGCTATCTGCTGCGGCGACACGTCCATGAGGTCCACACGGTCGGGTTCCACCACGGGGAAGTCGGCATCCAGACGGCATTTCACGGTGTCGCGGATGAAGGAGCCATCATCACGCAGGGGAGCATTACCCTGACCGATGATATGGTCTTGCTCTTCCTCGGCAGTGAGATATACCACCTGCGAGTTGTCCAGATTGACGGTCTTGTCGGTCACCTTACGATATGGGGTCTCGATGAAGCCCAGTTCATTGATGGTGGCATAGACACAGAGCGAGGAGATAAGTCCGATGTTAGGACCTTCAGGGCTCTCGATAGGACAGAGGCGTCCGTAGTGTGTATAGTGTACGTCGCGTACCTCGAAACCTGCACGCTCGCGAGAGAGTCCGCCAGGACCCAGGGCAGAGAGGCGTCGTTTGTGAGTGACCTCTGCCAGGGGGTTGGTCTGGTCCATAAACTGTGAGAGTGGGTTGGTGCCGAAGAATGAATTGATGACACTCGATATAGTCTTGGCATTGATGAGGTCGGTAGGTGTGAACACCTCGTTGTCGCGCACGTTCATACGCTCACGTATGGTGCGGCTCATACGTGCCAGACCAATAGAGAACTGGTTGGCCAACTGTTCGCCCACCGTACGCACACGGCGGTTTGACAGGTGGTCTATATCATCCACTGTGGCATTGGAATTAACCAACTGGATGAGGTATTTGATGATTTCTATGATATCCTCCTTGGTGAGAATACGCACATCAGGGTCGGTCTGCAGACCCAGTTTCTTGTTGATACGATAGCGTCCCACCTCTCCCAGGTCATAGCGCTTGTCTGAGAAGAAGAGGTTTTGTATCACCTCGCGTGCCGATGCATCGTCTGCGGGCTCGGCATTGCGCAACTGGCGATAGATATATGCTGCGGCTTCCTTTTCGCTGTTGCTGGGGTCCTTGGCGAGTGTGTTGAAGATGATGGCATAGCGTGCTGCACCCTCATCGCTCTTGTGCACGAGGATGGTAGAGGTGCCACTGTCGAGGATTTCGTCTACATTATCCTCGTTGATAAGTGTCTCGCGGTCCAGTATCACCTGGTTGCGCTCGATAGATACCACCTCACCGGTATCCTCATCCACGAAGTCCTCATTCCAACTCTTCAGCACACGGGCTGCCAGCTTGCGCCCCACCATCTCATTACGGTTGCGCTTGTTCACCTTCAGTTCCTCTGCCAGGTCGAAGATACGCAGTATCTCCTTATCTGTCTCGTAACCGATGGCACGCAGGAGGGTGGTGACGGGGAGTTTTTTCTTACGGTCGATATATGCGTACATCACGCTGTTGATATCGGTAGCAAACTCTATCCACGAGCCCTTGAAGGGTATGATACGCGCTGAATAGAGTGTGGTACCATTGGCATGCACGCCTTGTCCGAAGAACACGCCGGGAGAACGGTGCAACTGCGACACCACCACACGCTCGGCACCATTGATGATGAATGTGCCGTTGGCAGTCATATAGGGGATTGTGCCCAGGAACACGTCGGATGTGACTGTGCCGAAATCCTCATGGTCGGGATCTGTACAGTACAGTTTCATCTTCGCCTTCAGGGGCACGCTATAGGTGAGTCCGCGCTCTAAGCACTCCTCAATGGTATAGCGGGGAGGGTCGATGAAATAGTCGAGAAACTCCAGTACAAAATTGTTGCGAGTGTCGGTGATAGGGAAATTCTCGGCAAACACTTTGTACAGGCCATCATTCTTGCGCAACTCAGGCGGAGTGTCGAGTTGCAGGAAGTCTTTGAACGACTTGAGTTGCACGTCAAGAAAATCCGGCATGGGCATTGGATTCTTGACCGTAGCGAAATTTACTCTTTTGTCAACGTTTTTGGGAGCCATTAAAATACTTTCTATTAGTGGCCGTGAGGCAAACAGCGGCCTGTTAACATGTAGCGGATATCATGCTCCGCATTAGAAAAGACACAAATTGGTTAAGAATCCCCTACCAGGAAATTCTTAACCAAATTATTATCAAGATTGTGAGAAGAGGGCGACCGTAAGACGGGCATTCCCTCTCTCAGAACGTGGTCAAATTATCTTATTTGAGTTCGATCTTAGCACCCTCAGCCTCGAGAGTCTTCTTCAAGTTCTCAGCCTCGTCCTTAGACATGCCTTCCTTCAGAGTAGAGGGAGCACCGTCAACGAGGTCCTTAGCCTCTTTCAGACCCAGACCGCAAGCCTCTTTCACAGCCTTCACAACCTTCAGTTTGTTGGGACCAACCTCGGCGAGAACAACGTTGAACTCAGTCTTCTCTTCCTCAGCAGCAGCGGCACCACCAGCAGCGGCACCACCAGCAGCAACTGCTACAGCTGCAGCGGCGGGTTTGATACCATAAGTCTCTTCGAGCTCCTTAGCCAAATCGTTAACCTCTTTTACTGTCAAATTTACCAATTCTTCAGCAAGTTTCTTAATATCTGCCATTGTATTTAATTTTTTTAATTTGTTTTTAAAATGTGAAAATGTGACCTTATATGTTTTTACTCAGGACGCTCGCCTAAGGTCTTGAGCACACCATGAATGGTGTTGCCGCCTGACTGAAGAGCAGAGACAACGTTCTTGATGGGCGACTGCAGCAGAGCCACAATGTCGGCGATAACCTCGTCCTTGCTCTTGAGAGATGCCAGCTCCTCGAGTTTGTCGGCACCTACGAAGAAACCTTCCTCAGCGTATGCAGCCTTGAGTGCAGGTATACCTTCCTTGGTGTATTCCTTCAACATACGGGCGGGCACGTTTGCCGTATTACAGAACAACACGGCAGTATTGCCTTTCAAACTAACGTACAGCGGAGAGAAGTCGATGTCGGAAGCCTCAAAAGCCTTGTGCAGCAGTTTGTTTTTCACAACCACCATCTTAATCTCGTTTTTGAAGCACTTACGACGCAACTTACTGGTATTTTCAGCATTCAGACCAGTCACATCTACCAGGTAGAAGTGAGGATAAGTCTTCAGCATCTCACCGAGTTGTACGATTATAGTATCTTTCTGTTCTTTCTTCATTGTCGTCTAGAGTGATTAGATTATTCCACAGTCTTCGGGTCTACCTTGACACCCATACTCATTGTACTAGAAAGATAGATACTCTTGATATAGGTACCCTTAGCGGCTGCGGGCTTAAGTTTGATAACGGTAGCAATAAACTCCTTAGCGTTCTGATAAATCTGGTCAGGAGTAAAGGTCACCTTACCTATAGAGGTATGTATGATACCTGTCTTGTCTACCTTGAAGTCTATCTTACCCTGTTTCACCTCTTTCACCGCTTTGGCGACATCCATAGTCACGGTGCCACTCTTGGGGTTGGGCATCAGTCCACGGGGGCCGAGCACGCGACCCAGGGGGCCGACCTTACCCATGCAAGAAGGCATAGTGATAATCACATCCACATCGGTCCAACCACCTTTGATCTTCTCGATATACTCGTCCAGACCAACGTAGTCGGCGCCTGCCTCTTTGGCAGCAGCCTCAGCATCGGGAGTACACAGGCAGAGCACTCGTGTCACCTTGCCAGTGCCGCATGGCAGCGAAACCACGCCACGCACCATCTGGTTGGCCTTACGAGGGTCTACGCCCAAGCGTACATCAATATCCAGAGAGGCCTCAAACTTGGTGGTGGTTATCTCCTTCACCAACTCTGCAGCTTCCCTTAAAGAGTATGCTTTCCCTGCTTCAATCTTGTCAGCTACCAACCTACGATTTTTTGTCAGTTTACTCATGTCTCAATTGAAGTTAAAATTTATTTACCAGGGAACTCACCCTTGACAGTGATACCCATACTTCTAGCTGTGCCGGCAACAAGCTTCATAGCCGACTCCACTGTAAAACAGTTGAGGTCGGGCATCTTGTCCTCTGCTATAGCCCTTATCTGATCCCATGTCACAGATGCAACCTTCTTACGGTTGGGCTCAGCACTTCCGCCCTTCACCTTAGCTGCCTCGAGCAACTGTATGGCGGCGGGAGGAGTCTTGATGACAAAGCTGAAAGACTTGTCGGTATAGTAAGTGATAACGACGGGCAAAACCTTGCCTGCCTTATCCTGTGTTCTGGCGTTGAACTCCTTGCAGAAACCCATGATGTTGATACCCTTGGAACCAAGAGCAGGACCCACGGGAGGTGAAGGATTAGCAGCGCCACCCTTAATCTGTAATTTGATTAATCCAGCAACTTCTTTAGCCATTGT
>CAMHPC010000096.1 GCA_946186945.1 uncultured Prevotella sp. | reverse complement strand
CTGCCAGCCACCTTATGGCTCCTGTCTCCTGCACCACGGATATGGCGAGCATGATACCCAGCACGAAGAGCATCATCTGTATCACTCCATACTGCAAGGTACGTGGCATGCGGCGGTCTGCCATCTTGTCCACATCATTGAGTTTGCGGTTGAACACCTCGTTCACCACCCACAGCACGGAGAGCACGCAGAGTGCACCGAGGAAGGGACTGAGGTGTGTGATATTGTGAAAAGTGGGTATGAACCACAGTCCGCCTATTCCCACTATGAGCATCACCAGCCGCTGCCAGAGGTTCAGGTTGGTATCATCGCCGCGGTATGGCAACTGATACCACTCCATGTCTATGCGTTCGGGCAGCATACGCCCTATCCACCATGTAGGCAGTGCCCAGGCTATGAGGCACGGCACGAGCAGGGTGAAGGAGAAGTTGGATGCCGTGACCATCTCCTGATTCCACAGCACCAGTCCGATGGGGTCGCCTATGACGGTGAGCGCACCGCCGCAGTTGGCAGCCAGCACTATGGCACTGCCATACATCAGTCGCTGCCTGCGGTTGTGCACCAGCGAGCGCATCACCACCAGCATCATGATGGAAGTGGTCACATTGTCCAGGTTGGCAGAGATGAGGAAGGTGATGCCACCCAACATCCATAGCATCTTCCTGGCATGGCGCGTACGTATCCACTTGGTCAGGTAGTCGAAACAGCCGTTGTTCTGCAGTATCTCCACTATATTCATGGTGGCGAGGAGGAAGAGCATCACCTCGGCTGCCCTGCCCACGTATTTCAGGAATATGTTCTCGGCTATGTACTGTTTCACGGTGGTACTGGTGGCCACGGCACCGTTGAGGAAGTTCACGTAGTCACCGTCGTGCTGACTGGTCACGAAGTCGTTGCCCCAGCAGATATACAGCACCCACCCCACCGTACCTGCGAAGATAGCTACGGCAGCCTTGTTGACATTTGTGATGCGCTCTGTGGCTATCATCACAAACGACAGTATGAGAATGGCTACGAGTATTAGAGTCATTTTTTATGTACACTCCTGTTTATTGGTGCAAACTTACAAAAAAATGCTGACTTTTCTCGTGAATTGTTTCACTTTTTTTTAAACTTCTTATAAAAAATGCCGTTTGCCGAAGGAAAAGGTTTCCTCGCGCTGTCTACTCGCAGCACAAACAGTGCCATTTTCTGCATTTTAGCATGATTATTATTGCATTTTATTACGAAAATAAAATAATTTCTTGCAATTTGCATGCATTTTACGATTATTTCTTACCTTTGCCACCGCAAAAAATTACAAACCAATTTCTATACGTTAATGATTAAAAGATTTTTTGTTTCTAAGCGGGCCATTCGTTGCATGCTTCTGGCCTTCACTCTCGTGTGCTGTGCACCGGCTTACGCGCAGGAGAAGAAGGAGAAGAAGGAGTTGCCCAACTGGCTGAAGGAATTGACCAGCCGTATCGAACTGCATGGCTATGCCCAGGGCGGCTACTCATGGTATGATGCCAACGGCCGTCAGGTGAACGACTTCAACCTCAAGCGCACCCTGTTCTGGGCGAAGGCTCGCATCACCGACCGCTGGTCGTTTCTCTTCATGCACGATTTCTCGAGTGTGGTTCAGGAGTTTTACACCGACTTCCGTATCACCAACGACAATGCCCTCACCGTACGTCTGGGACAGTTCAAACACTCCTTCTCCATGGAGAACCCCCTCTCGCCTACCATGCTCGAACTGATAGACGTCTACTCGCAGGCGGCACTGTTTCTCGCCGGCGAGGGTCCCGACCCACTGCATGGCGTCAACTACGGGCGTGATATGGGACTGATGGTCTACGGTTCGCTCTTCGACAACCACCTGCACTATGAACTGGCGCTGATGAGCGGACAGGGCATCAACCGCCGCGACGGCAACAACAACAAGGACGTGATAGTGAAACTCGACTACCGCCCCGTCGACGGTCTGCGTATCGTGGGGTCGGCTCAGAAGGGCAAGGGTCATGCCGTGGGCACTGCCGCATGGAACCCCGGTGTGCAGGAAGGCGACGACTACGACCGCGACCGCCTGAGTATAGGTGCCGAATGGAAATGTCCCACGGTGGCTGGCAGGAAGTCTACCTCAGGCGGCATCAGCGTGCGCACAGAGTGGATGGAAGGCAAGGATGGTGATGTGACCAGCCGCGGCGGCTACATCACCGGCTGTGTGCCTGTAGGCGGCGGTGTGGATATAGTGGCATCAGCCGACTACTTCAACCGCAATGTGGACATGCACTACCACCAGACGCAACTCACCGGCGGCGTGCAGTACTGGTTCTACAAGAAATGCCGCCTGCAACTGCAGTACACTCGCGTGATGAGCAAATTTCAAGACGACTACAACTGGCTGCAGGCACAGGTGCAGGTGGCTTTCTGACATATCGTGGAAATAAAAACCCGTAAACTATAAAGATACAAAAAAGATGTTTATCAAGATTTTTCTTACCATTGTATTCATAGCACTGATGGTGGGCGTGGGCATATACTCGCGCAAACAGGCACGGTCGGTCGACGGTTTCGTGCTCGGCGGTCGTTCGGTGGGTCCGTGGCTCACTGCCTTCGCCTACGGCACCAGTTACTTCTCTGCCGTGGTGTTCGTGGGCTACGCCGGACAGTTTGGTTGGAAATATGGAATGAGCAGCACATGGATAGGTGTGGGCAATGCCGTGATAGGTTCGCTGCTGGCATGGCTCCTTCTGGGCCGTCGCACTAAGATGATGACTCAGCACATCGAAAGCCGCACCATGCCCGATTTCTTCGGCACCCGCTACGGCAGCCAGCGCTTGCGCGTCATTGCCAGCATCATCGCCTTCGTCTTCCTCATACCCTATACCGCTGGCGTGTACAAAGGCATATCCACGCTCTTCGAGATGGGCTTCGGCATTGACTATCAGTACTGTGTCATCATCATGGCCATTCTCACCGCCTTCTACGTCATCTTAGGCGGCTACAAAGCCACTGCCATGAACGATTTCATACAGGGCATCATCATGCTCTTCGGCATAGTGATAGTCATCGCTGCCGTACTCAATACTCAGGGCGGTCTGGCTGCCTCTATCGGCAAGATGGCTGCACTGCCCAGCGATAGCGATGCCACGGTCAACGGGGGTTTTGCTTCGCTCTTCGGTCCCGACCCATGGAACCTCTTGGGTGTGGTGGTGCTCACTTCACTCGGCACCTGGGGACTGCCCCAGATGGTGGGCAAGTTCTACTCCATCACCGACGAGAGTGCCATAAAGCGCGGCACTGTCATCTCTACCATCTTCGCACTGGTGGTGGCTGGCGGCTGCTATTTCCTCGGCGGCTTCGGCCGACTCTTCGGCACACCTCCCACACTGCCCAACGGCCGACTCGACTTCGACAGCATAGTGCCGTCCATGCTCTCCAACCTGCCCGATGTCATCATCGCACTGGTGGTGCTGCTGGTGCTCTCTGCCTCCATGTCTACGCTTGCCTCTCTGGTGCTCACCTCCTCGTCTACCATGACTCTCGACCTGATATACCGCGACAAGAAGGCGGCTCCCGGCGAGGTGCAGGAGGGCAGTATCGATGATGATGTGTCGGAGCGTGTGGAGCACCGCAAGGTGGTGGTGATGCGTGTGCTGATAGTGTTCTTCATCGTCATATCGCTGTTTATCGCACTCAATCCACCCACGTTCATAGCACAACTCATGGGTATCTCGTGGGGTGCGCTGGCAGGTGCCTTCCTCGCTCCGTTCATGCTCGGTCTCTACTGGCGTGGTGTCACTCCCGCTGCTGTTTGGGCATGCTTCGTCTGGGGTGTGGGCTTCACCGTGGCAAATATGTTGGCGGGCAACCCCATCAACCCCATCAACTGCGGTGCCATTGCCATGGTAGGAGGCTTCCCCGTGGTGTGGCTCGTGAGTCTCTTTACTCCGAAAATGCCGAAGAAGACTATCGACTGCATCTTCCAGTGCTACAAGAAGTAATCATGACGCCGTCGGCGTCATGGATGGTGGTATGAACGGGCTGAAAGCCCAACTATCGCCAAGCCCAGGGCAGCGCCCTGGGTATCCGATTCGCCCAATTATCGCCCTGCAAGGGCAAAAGCAAAATGAACATCTTCGCTTTTGCCCTTGCAGGGCGCAATTTATATAACACGTAGTAACCCAGGGCGTTGCCCTGGGCTTGGAGTTCACTGCCCCTTCGGGGCGCGGTTGTTATGCTTAAAACCCTACTTCACAAACGGGTATTTGGATTTCAGCGCCTGCAGACGTTGCTCGGTGGCTGTGGCAAACTGCCTGTACTGCTCCGAGTCAGGATGCAACGGACGATGCTCCAGGGCGGCACGCACAGCGTGCCACTCGGCAAGAAAATCCCTCACCTGGTCTGAGAAGCAAGCATCCGCCAGACGACTGTATATATACTCAGCCGTCTGAGCCGATGTGTGTATCATGTCAGGGGCATAGAAACGATAGTCGCGCAACTCGTCGTTCACTATCTCGTAGGCAGGGAAATAGAGAGCACGCTCGTGGCATCGGCACACCTCATCGGCAGCGAGGAGCAAGGTGGCCTTCGAGAGCATGCTGCCATGGTATCCGTATTTCGCATAGCGTATCGGACTGACCGTTATCACCACCCACGCATCCGGACGGCGCCGACAGATATCATCCACCACCCCGCAGAGCGCCTCGGCACACTCCTCTACAGAGAGGCAACGCTCCTGAAACTCCCTCGCCGGCCGTTTCTGGCAGTTGTCCACTATCTCACCTGTACCTCTGTCCACATACACGTGATTGGTACCTAATGTAAGAAACACCACCCTCGGCACACTGTCCACCCTCCGCACGGTGTGGGCTATGCTCACGGGGTTGTACATAGTGCCAAAGGGGTTTGCCACCACCTGAAACTGGTCGGCTGCCGCCAAGCGACTGATATTCTCGGCAAAGCATGAGCCCACGAAGAGCAGCCCTTCACCCGGTGCGAGGGTGAAGGGCAACTGGTCTATACTAACTGGTGTGGTGAATTTCATCGCCCTACCCTTTCTTTGCTATCTCCGACTGTTTTCGGCGTCGCCATGCCAGCAGCGCGCAGGCTATGATGGCTATCAGGAGCACACCCATGGCGGCATAGGCTATGGTCTCGGTGGTGTCCACACTCTCGGGGAAGAAACTCAGCACTATATCATGCTCGCCTGCCTCCACGCGCAGAGCCCTGAGCACATAGTTCACGCGAGCCAGGGGCACCTCCTTGCCGTCTACAGTGGCTTTCCAGCCTGGATAGAAGATTTCGGAGAACACTATCACGCCGCCCTGAGCCGACCGTGCATGATACTTCAGTTCGTTGGGCTGATATGCGGTGATGCTCACCTGTGCTGTGCTGTCCTGCGCCGTGCTCGTGCCCAGTGTCTCCTTCCATTCTGTCGTAGTCACTGCCACGTGTCTGAGGTCGGTTTTTGCCAGGGCATCAAACTCAGCGTTAGTATCTGCCACATAGTTTACCGTGTTCACATACCATGCGTTGCCCTGTGCGTAGGGATTTTCGAGCGGCGCCGTCTGTCCGCCCTGCAGCGGCATGATGAAGTACTTGGCATTGAGCATGTTGATGACGGGGAAGATGCTGTCGCCCGCCACCTTCTGCATCTCACCCTGAGCCTCAACTATAGCAGGCATGGCAGCATTCATCTCGGGCTGTATGTATGTCTCTATCAGGTCCTGATAGCGGCGCAGTTTAGCAGCATGGTATCCACCTATACTCTTGTGGTAGAACGAGGTCTGGTTCTCGTTGAAGGTGTTAGTGGCGAAGTTGAGCACCCTATAGTCCAGACTCTTGTCCTGCAGTATCAGTTCGTCGGTCTGTGTCATGGGCTGAGGCTGTTCTCTCACACTCTTGCCCACGAACATCTCATCGTTGAGGTATCTCTTGTTCACCGCCCACATGTCTACGAGACAGAGCACTGCTATTCCTGCCACCATATAGAGGGCTTTGATGCGCTTGTAGCGGTAGAGCATGAGCAGCGCCATGCCAATGGCTATGATGAGCACCGTGCGCCAGCAGTCGGCTGTGAAGATGCTCTCCCTCACGGCGGTGAGGTTGGAGAGCAGCGGCTGCAGTTGGTCGGCAGGAAACTGTGACAATGCCTGCATCTCTGCCGTAGACACGAAGTCGGAGAAGAAGAGCGATGGTGCTATAGCGAAGAGCACGGTGATGCCTGCGGTGAGTGCGAAACTGGTCCACACCCATTGCATCTTCTCCTTGAGTATCTCCGGTTCATCGATGATACGCTTGAGAGCCATCATCGCCAGCAGGGGAATGGTAAACTCTGCTATCACCAGTATGGATGCCACGGTGCGGAATTTGGCGTACATGGGGAAGTGGTCTATGAAGAAGTCTGTCAGTCCCATGAAGTTCTTGCCCCACGAGAGCATGATGGATAGCACGGTGGCTGCCAGTAGTGCCCACTTCATCGGACCTTTCACTATGAAGAGTCCGAGTATGAAGAGCATCACCACGAAGGCACCCACATACACGGGTCCGGAGGTGCCCGGCTGCTCACCCCAGTACTGTCCTATCTGTTGGTACACAGGGTAGTATTCGGGGTTGGCTTTCTTCATCGCCGTCTCGTTGAGTGCCAGAGGCACGGATGCCCCACCCTTGGCATTGGGTATGAGCAGTGTCCATGTCTCGCCGATGCCGTAACTCCACTGCGTGATATAGTCGCGGTCCAGTCCCGAGGCACTCTGGTTGTTGTCTGCGGGTTTCACCAGTGTGGTCTTGCCACGCATCGACTCCTGCGAGTACTGATACGTGTGATACAGGTTGGATATGTTCATCAGCACGCCTATGAGTGCGCCTGCCAGTGCCACTGCCGTAGCCTTGCCGAAGTGTGCCCACGCCTTCTTCTTCCATGCCTCGGCGAGGAAAGCCAACCACATCAGCGCGATGACGAAGAGGTAGTAGTATGTCATCTGCACATGGTTGGCATTGATTTCAAAGGCAGTGAAGATGGCGGTCACTACCAGTCCCCAGAGGTACTTGCCTCTGTATGCCAGCACTATGCCCGCTATCATGGGTGGCAGGTATGCCAGTGCCCACACCTTCCATATATGTCCGGCAGCTATGATGATGAAGAAATAACTGCTGAATGCCCATACTATGGCACCCAGGGCTGCCAGATACTGGCGGAAGTCGAAGGCTCGCAACAGTATGTAGAAGCCCAACAGATACACAAACACATACCACACGTTCTCAGGCAGCCACAGGTGGTAAGCCTTCACAGCCGTCTGCAACTGGTCTGTGCTGCCATACGAGGGCGACGTCTGATATGTGGGCATGCCGCTGAAGGTGGCATTCGACCATCGGGTGCGCTCGCCCGTCTTCTGGTAGTATTCGGTAGCCTCTTGTCCCGCTCCCCTGCCTGCCGAGGTGTCGTGCTGGTAGAGGATGCGCCCCTCCATGTCGGCTGGCATGAAATAGGCGAAGGCGATGGCCACGAAGAGCAGTATGCACAGCACATCGGGCAGGCATCTTTTCAGAATATTTGTGTTCATATCGTGGAGAATAAGTTATAACTATTTGAACAACAGTTGATTACGTCTAAAATTGTATTCACGTGTATTGATACGGTATCTGCCGTGTATGGGATGAACGAACAAAGAGTGAGGCTTGTCGCTGTTTTTTCGCAGGGTGTACACCACCCGAGCATAGACTTTGTTGAAGTCTTGCTGTTCGAAGAAGGAGTTGCATGCGTTGTACACATGTTTTGCTATCTTCCTGGGCGATAGTCCCCTCGTACCTGCCTGACATAGTATGTCAGTGATCATCTCTTCGTAGTTCATGATGATAGACAATAAAAAGAGGGCAAGTATATGTTGTTATACCAGCCCTCTTTGTATGTTAGAAAAAAGTGTTAAGCCAATGCTATCTTGCCATCAACGCCTACCACCTTGAGTTCCTTCAGAAGCCATCCGATACCGAGGAGAGCCTCGTTTTCGGTTATATTAGCGTTCTTTGCTATCTCCTTCACGGTGAGTGCGCCCTCAGCGGTAGCTAGTGCCTGATACACATCACCGGCCTTGAAGCCTACGTTCTCTGCATTAATCACCAGTTCTGCCTTCTTGGCCACTTTCTTAGTTGTAGTTTTCTTCTCGGCTGCGGTCTTTGTAGCAGCCTTCTTTGCTGTTGCTTTCTTTTCTTCTGCCATGATTTGTAAAACGATTAATTTAGTATGTCGTAATGCATACGCCATTGTTTTCGTCTGCAAAAGTACGGCTAAAGTCTCTATCAGCAAAATTTCGCTTACAAAAAGAAGTGGTTTTTCCAGCGTCCTTGGGTCCGTTGTGAAAATTCTTGATGTATATCAACCAAAAAGGGTAGTAGTCAGAGGGTTAACCCCACCCCATCAGTTGTCTCTACAACTGTTTTCGGTCACCTGGCGTTTTTGGTCATGGTGTGCGCTCAGTCCTCTTCGGCCTGTTCGGTACGCACGGTGATGAGCAGTTCGTCGAGTTGTTTCTGGTCTATGGCTGACGGTGCGTCAAGCATCACGTCGCGTCCGGAGTTGTTCTTTGGGAAGGCTATGCAGTCGCGTATGCTGTCCAGTCCTGCCATGATAGCCACGAAGCGGTCCAGTCCGAATGCCAGTCCTGCGTGTGGCGGGGCTCCGTATTTGAAGGCATTGATGAGGAAGCCAAACTGCGCCATAGCTCTCTCCTCTGTAAATCCGAGTATGCCAAACATCTTCTCCTGCAACTGGCTGTCGTGAATACGGAGCGATCCTCCTCCCACCTCTATGCCGTTGCACACGAAGTCGTAGGCCTTGGCTCTCACCTGTTCTGGATGGGTGTCGAGCAGAGGTATGTCATCGGGGTTTGGCATGGTGAAGGGGTGGTGTGTGGCCATGAGTCGCTGTTCCTCGTCGCTCCACTCGAAGAGCGGGAAGTCCACTATCCACAGACATTCGAAGCGGTCCTTGTCTCTCAGTCCCAGTCTGTCGCCCATCTCCAGTCGCAGTGTGCAGAGCTGTGTGCGAGTCTTGTTGGCGTTGTCGCCGCTGAGAATGAGCACCAGGTCGCCGTCTTTGGCTCCCATGCGCTCCTTGAGTGCTGCCCACACCTCGGGAGTATAGAATTTGTCGATGCTCGACTTCACGGTGCCGTCCTCGTTGTATTTCACGTAAACCAGTCCCTTGGCGCCCACCTGCGGTCGTTTCACGAAGTCAGTGAGTTGGTCCAGTTGCTTGCGTGTGTAGTTGGCGCATCCCGGCACGCATATACCACCTATGTATGCAGCGTTGTCAAACACGCTGAAGGTGCCTGTATGCTGCAGCACGTCCATCAGTTCCACAAACTCCATACCGAAGCGCACATCGGGCTTGTCCGAACCGTAGCGGCGCATCGCCTCGTGCCATGTCATCTGCGGCAGGTGCTCGGGCAGTTGCACTCCCCTCACCTCCTTGAACAGGTGGCGTGCCATGTCTTCGAAAATCTCTATCACGTCCTCCTGGTCCACAAACGACATCTCGCAGTCTATCTGTGTGAACTCGGGTTGGCGGTCGGCTCTCAGGTCTTCGTCGCGGAAGCACTTGGCTATCTGAAAGTAGCGGTCGAATCCGCTCACCATGAGCAGTTGCTTTAGGGTCTGCGGACTCTGCGGCAGTGCATAAAACTGTCCTGGGTTCATGCGCGAGGGCACCACGAAGTCGCGTGCTCCCTCGGGTGTGGAACCGATGAGTATTGGTGTCTCCACCTCTATGAAGTTGCGGTTGTCCAGGAAGTTGCGTATGAGTATGGTCATACGGTGGCGCAGTTCCAGGTTTTTGCGCACGGCGTTGCGTCTGAGGTCCAGGTATCTGTAGCGCATGCGTATATCGTCGCCGCCATCGGTATTATCCTCGATGGTGAACGGCGGTGTGGCACTTGGGCTGAGCACGCGGAGTGTCTTCACTGTTATCTCTACGTCGCCTGTGGGCAGGTTTTTGTTCTTGCTGCTGCGTTCGCTCACCGTGCCCGATGCCTGTATGCAGTATTCGCGTCCCAGGCGGTTGGCGTCGGCGCAGAGGTCGGCGTCTGTAGCCTCGTCAAACACCAGTTGGGTGATGCCATAGCGGTCTCTCAGGTCTACGAAGGTCATGCCTCCCATCTTCCTGGTGCGCTGCACCCATCCGGCGAGAGTCACCTCCTGACCCACATTCTCTATGCGGAGTTCTCCGCACGTGTTGGTTCTATACATAGTTGTTTTAATTTTTTTGCAAAAGTAGCGGAAATTTCCGAGAAACAGCACATTACGACAGTTTTTTTGTAAATAACTCCCGTATATAGCCTCATGTCCTGGGATGCTCGCTTCGCTCGTACCCTCGGCTATATAGCGATGACGCCTCCAGCGTCATGTACTCAACTTGCTGCTGGTCACACCTACGGTCGTTATGGTGGCACCACAGAGACGCAGAGAACACAGAGTATGATAATCAGAAATGTATCGCCGGTTACCTAGTTCGTCAGGACCTTTTTTCAACGGATAACATATCCGTGGCATAGTTCAGGCGGATAGCATATCCGCCTAAACGGGGTTTTAGCAGCATCGGCATAAGCAAAATAAGAAATCAGTGCTTCAGCGGCATGAAAGAGCTGAAGCACTGATTTT
>CAMHPC010000095.1 GCA_946186945.1 uncultured Prevotella sp. | reverse complement strand
GACCTCTTCTATAGTCACCGTTACGACCCCAACACTCCGCTGGAGGAGACGCTGCAGGCTCTGGTGGATATAGTAAGAAGCGGAAAGGCACTCTACGTGGGCGTATCCAGTTGGCCGCTCGAGGCGCTGAAGGTGGCTGATGAATATCTCAAGGCTCGCGATGTTCCACTGCTCATCTACCAGGGACGACTAAATATGCTTGACCGGAAGCACCAGGACAATGGGGTGGTGGAATACTGTGCTCAGCACGGCATAGGTTTCATCTCTTTCTCGCCACTCGCCCAGGGACTGCTCACCGACCGCTACCTCAATGGCATGATACCGCAAGGCTCGCGTATGTCGCACGAGAAACACCTGAGAAGCGAGATGCTCACACCCGAACTGCTCGGACAACTCACTCAGTGGAACGAACAGGCTAATGCACAGGGACAGTCGCTCGCGGAATATGCTCTAAGGTGGGTGCTCCAACAACATGGGGTCACCAGCCTCATTGTGGGAGCAAGCAGTGTCAAGCAGTTGGAAACTAATATGCGCTGCCTCTAACTGCATCTATCATAGCCAAAGGACTTAAATAAATCGCAATCCTTTTTGTTCAGTAGAAAGTTTTTGTACCTTTGTCGCCGATTATTAACGAAAATTGTCTGAAAATGAAAAAACTGATAAATTTACTCGCTTTCGCAGCGATGGCTATTTCTACTCTCTCGCTCACTTCATGTGATGACAGAGATATAGCGCTCACCCTCGAAGGTACATGGGAGGGCGTCACCGAGTCGTATCGCACATACGACGGGCGCAACTACCAGTCCACACGTACCATTGTGCACTTCATCAAAGATCCATACCTCTACTCCTCAGGTGAGGGCTACTGGGTGGACTACTTCAACAACCACCCGTGGGGACCGCGAGACTATGTGGCAAACCATATCTCTTGGGATGTGATACTCAAAGATATTAAAATCTATTTTAAAGAGGATAACTACGAAATTAGGATTTTGAACTATCGTCTCAGTGATGGCTACTTCGAAGGCACTATTCAGGATGGCGACTACCGCATAAACTTCTCCTTCCGCCACACCTCTTCACCCAACTGGAGTTCTGGATGGTACTGGGGCTATGGATATGCTCCCGAAGGACAGTTTGATGAAACCGAGACTCGTGCCGCCGACACAAATAAGTCGCAGCGTTTCTTCGGCAAACGTGACTAAATAAACTGCTCCGAAGGTGCCCGTCGCCTCATAGACCAATTGTGAAATACGCCCTAAATGGGGCAACAAATGCCAAGCCCAGGACAACGCCCTGGGCTTGGTGCTTATTACCCTTGTGGAACAAACCATTCTGCCATTTAGGGAAATCCCTATATCGAAATAGTAATTTCTCTCTACACCCAATGACTATTTTAAACTACTTTTGCAACATGATTAATAATAACTAAAAAATATACCCGCTATGAAAAGAACTGTTACACTGCTCAGCATCGCTATCTGCGGCATGATTGCATTCACCAGTTGCAATGAACATCACTACTGGTACGACGAAGGATACCGCCACCACGGTAATAGATACGAGGAACCTTACGGGGCAGATGGCGACAATGCCAGTTACCTGCTCAGTATGGCACAAACACTCAGAGGCATGTGGCAAGGCTCGCTGCATACCGCATACTATGACGACAATAACCAACTCGTAGAAGGCGACTATACCACCGACATACAGTTTGACCAGTACGACACCAATTCCATCAACGGACGCGGTGTGGAACGCGACTATGACAACAACGGCGACCTGGTGTATGAAGAGGCTTTCTCGTGGTATATCGACAGCAAGACGGAGGATATCTACCTGCTCTTCGACGACAGCAAACGGGATATGGTGGTCATCTCCTTCCACCTCGATGAGTCAAACTTCTATGGCACTATGAAATCTGAAAAAACGGGCGAGGTGGACGAGTTCTCACTCAAACGCTACACTCTCGCACCTTCCGCTTCAATCTTCGACGATGATAACGTAAAAACCCGTGCACTGACAACCGGAAAACACGGACACGCTATCTGAAACCACTAATCTCTATATAAACCGCCCACAATGGGAGTCGGGGTCGCAACTCTATGGTTGCAGCCCCGATTTTTATTTGTATGTACTGATATTTTTAAGACTGGTATTCTGATTATTCATCTTTGTAGGGTTATGTAGACTGCGGCCTAAATTAAAAATTTACATTAAATTATACTCTTAACTGACTTTGTTTGAAGAAAAATTTATATTTTTGTACCTAATTAGGCATATTGGTTCTATCATCAAGTGCCTAACCGACAAAAGAACTAATACGCATGATGAATTATACCCTTATTGACAACTCCACAGAGCGACTTTCTATGATTTATACATTGACAGAACGCTCCGCCTCACAAAGCACTAACACAGTGAAGATTGCAATAGGTTACTGGAATATACAAGGACACGCAATGCTTGCAGATGTCTTCAAGTCTTCCATTTTGACCATCGATAGTTATTTATAGTATATAGGAATTTAATAGATATATCCAAAATGAATGTGGCATCATTTTTTGCAGGATGCGGAGGTCTTGACCTTGGATTTGAACAGGCAGGATTCAATGTCGTTTGGGCTAATGAGATCGAACCACATTGTCGTGCAACTTACATTCGCAACCATCCCAACACTGAGTTTGTCCTAGGTGATATATGCAGAATTGAGCCTAAGTCAATACCTGATTGTGATGGCTTTATCGGTGGACCTCCTTGCCAGTCGTGGAGTATTGGAGGCAAGCAAAATGGGTTAGGTGATGTGAGAGGGTTGTTGTTTTTAAAATTTATAGAAATAATCAAAGAAAAGCAACCAATGTTCTTTGTAATAGAAAATGTAAAAGGTATACTTGAAAGTAAGTTTGAAGATGTATTCGAAGACTTTGTTGCAAGACTTGATAAAGCAGGATATGATGTTCAATGGGCATTGCTGGATGCTGTAAATTTTCGCATTCCTCAGAATCGCGAACGAGTTTTTTTTGTTGGTTTTAAAAATGATTTGAATGTTCAGTTTAAATTTCCTAATCCAACATGTACTGAGCCCGTAACCCTTGAGAAAGCGATTGGTGATATTGAAGAATCTCCTAACTTCTTATATGGATGCAACAAAAACAACAGAGTGGAGCACAAACGTCCTAATCATGATGTTCTGGCATCAAAATTTGGCTCCTTTTATTATCGTGGCAATAGGCGTAGAGGTTGGCAACAACCATCTTTTACAATAAATGCGACTGCCGAATTTGTTCCTTTACATCCATCATCTCCCAAGATGATGTACTACGGACATGAAAATTGGAACTTTCAAAAAGATAAGTTAAACAAATACAGAAGAATGAGTGTACGTGAGTGCGCTAGGATACAGACTTTTCCAGATAACTTTATCTTCGAGTACGAGAACATCAAAGATGCATACAAAATGATTGGCAATGCGGTTCCTCCACGATTAGGTTATGAAATAGCTAAAAACATTTGGAGAACTCTTAAGCATCTTGATATCACACCTAATGTTCGAATTCAATCAGCAAAAGTATCAAATAATGTTGTTCTTGTTGGATACTATAAAGGTGAAAAGCATAAAGAACTCATATTAAAGAATAAATTGTATTATGTCCGCTCTGACGGAAGGAAAGGATCCATATTTAAGGATGAGTGTGCTATTATGCCCCAATATTTGTTGCTACACTATAAATGTAAAACCGAAATATATGAACTTAATTCAGAGGAGCCACTTCTTGTAGATGCCTCATTCTTGAGAACATTAGGCTTCATTACTTCTGGAAAGACATATCTTTGTTTCCAGTTGAAGAGTACAACCCCCAAAAAACTCACCGATATAATGGAACGTTCTGACTGTTTCCAAATTAAAACGAGTAATTTTATCCCATATATAACAACAATCAAAGAATTACAAGAATTAAGTTAAATTTCAAAAGTTTTATACGACAAAATAATACGCATATGAATGTCGATAGCGAACAAATAACTCTTGATAAAAGCCTCGTTGTTGCTCAAGATCAACCATTATCTGAAAAGGAACTTCAAGAATGCCTTATAAATGTGTTAGGAAAGAATAAGTGCAGAATTCTTACTGTTCCTCCTCGTAAGTGGGTACTTGAATTTTCTGATAGCGGTATAGTTCATCATCTTCTCGTCAGGACTTGTACATATTTGGGTAATCCCCATCCAATTAAGAAGAAGAGGGTTCAGTTACCTCTTTGGTTTAATGAATATGCAATTGCTACAAGCAAACAGAGTCCCCAAGTTGATGTTCGTTATATCGGTGTATATCATTATGGTGACGAGCATCATGGTGACAATGTCATATTCATCGACTTTAAGAAAGATACTTACCTAACTAAAAAAGGTCATAATTCATCCGCTCACGTCTATACAAATGATTTGTTTCAGGCAATGACTTATGGAGTTTTTTCTAAAGAAGATTACTTCGGCAATAATATTTCTGCGATACGTAGAGATAAGTTCCGTGATTATATCATGGGTAATTTGTCTGAAACGACCTCTCTTTTTGACCTTTTCAGAAAATTCAATTGTGGATTTACCTTTGGTCAATGGCTTAAGGCACTGGATGCAATTAAGGAGATGCACAAAAACGAATGGCATCAATGGAAACAGGCAGAATGGGCTGGTTGGTTCCTAGAGTACAAGTTTTACAAGTTTACCATTGAGAATGATATAACCAGCCGGATGCGTTATGTCGGAAGTTCCATGAAGCGAGAAGGCGATCTTGATTTCGATATTCGCTTTGATGATGAAGATTTTTATGGTGATTTGAAGGCCAGTGATGTTAAAAAGAAAGAAACTCCCGGCAATGATCAGAAAAATCTTATTGAGTGTATCTTTCAGTATGACAAGTTTTGGTATGTAATTTATGAACATGAGACAATAAAGGATAGTAATTCAACTAATTATGAAGCAACTAAAGCCAGAAATAGATTTATTAAGAGTGTTGACCCTTCGTATGATAAGGACGAAATGTCTTACCATGGGCGTATGAAAAATTCGGTAAGATTCATTAAGATGTCTATCATCGAACTAAATCGTATAAATTTCCGTGAAGCATTAACCGATTTCAATCAAGGCCATCAACCTGATGGCAAAGCAAGAAATCCGAAATTCAATATCAATAAAAAAGTGTTGGAGGATGACAATTTTGTCGTTTTTCGTTACACATACAACCAATAATGGAATCATTCAGGTATATAGACTTATTCTGTGGTATAGGAGGCTTCCATCAAGCAATGGAGTCATTAGGAGGTGAGTGTGTATTTGCTTGTGATATAGATGATGATTGTCGTAAAACATATTTTGCCAATTACGGTATTGAGCCTGCTGGTGATATTACCAAGATTGCTGCTGCGGATATTCCCACTCATGATGTATTGTGTGGGGGATTTCCCTGTCAGGCTTTTTCAAAAGCAGGAAATCGTTTAGGTTTTGAAGATTCGACTAAAGGCACGTTGTTCTTTGATATTTGTCGTATTTTAGAGTTCCATCATCCTAAATATGCTATCCTGGAGAATGTGCGTAACCTTGCTAGTCATAATCATGGAAATACATGGAGGATTATTCATGATAAGTTAGAACAACTCGGTTATAATCTTCTTCCTGAACCTGTTATCTTTAGCCCACACTATATTGGTATACCTCAGCATCGTGAGCGTGTGTTTATTATGTGTCTGCGCAAAGATGTTGGTGAAGTGTCTCCTTTCGTGTTAAATAATGAGCAGATGAAAACTTGTTCCATAGACTCTATACTTCAAAGTGACAATGAAATCCCAAATATTGATGAATATCGTATCTCATCTGACATGGAAAATCTTATAGGCTTGTGGAATGAGTTCCTTCAAAAAATTAAGGTTGAAAGATTGCCAGGTTTTCCAATCTGGTCTGACAGGTTGTGTGACCTTAATCCTAACGAGGATTTAGCACTATATCCCGCATGGAAACAGAATTTCATTAGAAAGAACAATGAACTATACATCAACAACCGAGAGTTTGTAGATGAATGGCTTATACGAGCAAGACAAAATCCTCTGTTTTTTGGAGCAAAAGCCAAATTAGAGTGGCAGGCTGGACAGACAAAGCATCCTGATATTTGGAAGCAAATATTCCAGTTGAGACCTTCCGGTATTCGTGTCAAAGTGAATACATATTTCCCTGCTCTCGTTGCAATAGTCCAGACATCAATAATAGGCTCAAGAAAAAGATTTCTGACTCCAAGAGAGTGTGCGCGACTCCAAAGTTTTCCAGATAATTTTCAACCAGATGTTAAGCAACAACAGGCATATAAACAGTTGGGGAATGCAGTAAACGTTGAATGCGCCAAAATATTTGGAATGCATATGTTTAAATCAACAAAAACGTGAAAAATAGGTAGTGTTTCACTGATCCACGTATACTCTTCCTGCATACTAACAAAAGAGCCAGGTGATTTTGCACCTGGCTCTTTTGTTTGTTCGTCATGAAGGTGTTAGCGGTTCTCGCGGAAGGCCTTCAGCACATCACACTTGCGCACATAGTCTGCCACGGCGTTCTTGTCATAGAAATCAGACAACTCTGCCAGGGCTCTGTATTGACGTGTGTTGCGCAGCGGGTGGATGATGAAGTCGCGCACCTTGTCGCTCCATTCCAACTCATACCACGGTTCTATGGGTATGAAGGCAATGGCGTAGATGCTCTTCTGGCGCAACTCTATCTTGCTGGAACGCTTGCTCTCGTTCAGCAGTTCTATACAGCGGTCGAAGATAGGGCGGTTGTGGGCTATGAAGGTGCTGTCTTCGAAATTGATGCTGCTCCAGCCGTAGTCGGTCAGTGCCCAACAGTCGCCCCAGCCAGTAGACTGGTATATCTGCGAAGCCAGTTGGTATGCCAGTGCGCAGCGTTTCTCACCCTTGGCCTTGGCGTAACTCTTCTCCAGGTCTATCATCTCGCGGCAGTAGCGTGCCTTGGGGTTGTAGTTGAGAGTGACGGTGTGCGACACGTCTGTGACTTTATCCTCGGGGGTCTTCTGCTTGCCCATCCAGCGATCCTTGTGCCAGTCTTTGTTCTTCAGATACCAGCACACGTTCTGGGTCTCTACAAACTGTGGAGTCACTCTCTCCAGGTAGGGCAGGGCACTGTTGTAGTCGCACGCACGCAGATAGGCGGTACCTGTCACATCGTCCATCAGCATGGCATCGATATGGGCATTGTGGCGCACATAGGCATCCAGCGCATTGCCACTGCCGCTGTTCACCCACTGTTTGATGGCATCCAATTCATCAGCCTTCTTCGTGTAAATGCTCTGGAACGACTCGCTGCTGTACTCGGGGTTGTCATTGCCTTCACGCATGGTCAGACTGATATTGGTCATGTACTCCGGATGCTCGGTCATACGCATCAGTCCGTATGCCAATCCCAGTCTGCCCTCTTTCTCGTAGCGTGGCACCAGTCCCTGGTGCACCAAACGGTCGAATATGTCGTAGTAGTGGTTGTAGCACAGTTCGTACTGTTCCCTCACATCTATACCGGTCTCTGCACGCATGGTGGCTGCCAACCACTGCAGTTCGCCTGTCATCCACTCGTCATACTCCTTGCCGCTGGGTTCCACACTTGTCGATGCAATCATGCGGATGGCACGGGCATTGTCGCGCATGCGCTGGGTGCCGCTGGCTTCCTGGGCCCGTGCCAGGGTCTGTACAGCGGCTTTCGCGTCGCCCATGAGGTATTGCAGGGCTCCTATGGCACCCAGCCACAGGGCTTCGCTGTCAGTTCCCTTGCTCTCTATCACACGGGTGGCGAAGGATATGAAACTGCTCACCTCGGTCTTCTCTATCAGTCGGCAGTTGATCTCTGCCAGCCAGTCGGCATCGCCGTCGTTGTCTAAGGTCTCCTGCACGTTGTTCACAAAGTCCTGGATGAGGTAGTGAAGCAGGGGGGTGTCGTGACGCTCCTCGTAATACTGCATTATGCCATAGAGGTTTCTGCTCTTGCGCATAGCCCAGCGCACACTCAACATGTCGCCCTGACTGGCAAACTCCTCGCATGCCTCCAGCACATGGCCGGTGCGGTAAAGGGCACCGGCATACAGGTTGGCCATCATGTCGCGGTATACACTCGCGGGCAATTTGCTGAACTCAGTGCGCCATAGCAGCATATTCTCGTTATTGTCGCCTGTCTGCATGTTGGCACGCATGAGCAACAGTGCCCACTGGGCACGCATCTTACCTGTGAGGTGCGACTTGGCGGCTGCCTTCATAGCGGCAAACTGCTGGCGACGCGCGCTCAACTCCTCCTTGGTGGGATAACTCCAGGTCTCGCGCAACTGTTCGCATATCTCCAGATAGATGTCCAGATGCTTCATATACTCTGCCATCTCACGGTCGCCGCGGCGCTTCACTATCTTCTCCAGCAGGTCATGGCTCTTAATGTGTTCGCCGTTTCCGCTGTAGCCAGTGTAGTTGGACACCTCACCGTTGCTATAGGCCTTCCAAGTATCGTTCAGGCGCTCGGTGAAGAGGTCGGTGTTCATCAGTTCTCTGCGAAACACGCTAAAGAGGTAGTTGTTATGTAGGTTGCCCCAATAGCCGCAGGCTCTGCTCTCCATACACATGGATAGCAGTGCTAAACTAATCAGTAAAAACTTTTTCATAGTGGTGTTGTGTTATTCTTTGTATATTTTTCTTGCTTATGTCGAAGAGTATTATCTCTTTATGTACATCGTTGCGCTCATTGCCCACCATGTTCTTCACTTTGAGCACGGTCTCTACCGAAGGTTCGCGGTGTATCAGGGTGTCGCCGGGCTGCAGACGCATCTCATCGTCTATGTGACGTATCTCTATATACCGTCCGCGCCTGTACTGTATGTCCCATGCAAAGGCGGGGTAGGCGGCACTCAGGGGCAGGTCGTAGCCTGAGAGGTGGCGCAGGTAAGGGCGCACATCCTCGGCACTGAGTATGGGGTCGCGCTCCATATTGCGCACATCGCCGGTGTTGTATACCATTAGCACGCCATGGTCGGCGGGAGGTGCCCCCTGCGACAACTGGTGCAGGCGGATGGTGACGGAGAGTTGCCTGCCGTCGGCATGTGCACGCTTGCCTATGCCGCTGAGCATGTCAAAGTATGCCGTGCGGGTGCGCTGACTCCAGTCGCAGTCCACTTGCAGCATCTTCACATCGTGTATGTCGTGTGTCTCGCACATCTGCATCACACGCAGGTATATCAGCGAGTCGAGGTCTGCCGGAGCGTGTGCCATGGCCTCGTTGGTCACAAACACGGTGGGCACCACCTCTATGCCGTGTGGCACACTGTCAGCCCAACTGATGGAGGCATTGGGCATCACGGCTCCGCTGATGTCTTCCACTACGTCGAAGAAGCGTATGTAGATGCGTTTCACCTGTTCGCGGTGCAACCACTCGCGCTGCATGCTGTCCAAAGAGAAGGTGGTACTCCAGTAGTAGGCAGAGCGCACAGGAGGCTCGGCTTCGCCCGAACAACTGCATAGCTGGGGCAGCAGTACAGGGAACAGGAGGATGTAGTGCAACAGTCTGCTCATGGTCACTTAAATCCCCAGACAGATGGGGTGCAGGCATCCTCCACGCGCGCCTCGTCCTGGTCGGGTAGGTTGCAGAAGAAGTCTATGCCTGTCAATTCCTCCAACTGGTCTATGCTTATCATATAGTCCTTCAGATTGTCGCTGCTGTGGTCCTCGTTCAGGTGTTCAGCCCAGAAGGCAATGCCCTTGTAGCCCTGGCTGTTCTCGCACAGTATGGCCATGAAATAGTAGCGGGGCACCAGAAGTCCTTGGCCTGTGGTCATCAGTATCTGGTCGGCATGGTCTATGGTGCCGCCCTTGCACACATAGTACACGTCGTTCGTCTTGCCTTGGTTCACCCATTTACGCACCTGGGCCTCCATCTTCTCCCATACACCGGCATTGAATTTATTGTACTGGGGCTGCATGTTGGTCAGGAAGAAGGTCTGGTAGTTCACATCCTCGTTGTACAGACGGTCGGCAGAGGCTATGATATGTCCATGGTCGAAACCGCTGCCATAGAAGGGGTCGCTGCTGAAGCGGTCGGCTGCTGCCAGGTCAGGGTCCTGTGGATATTGGTTGCTCTTGGAGTAGTATCTCGAAACAATGGCCTTGATGTTCTCACGGGTCATCTGGCAGCACGACCACCGCTGGCTGTGCTTCTCTCTGTCCCATTCCAGTATGTAGTTCACACCGTAGCCTTCCACACTGTGTATTATCACCTGACTGGTGCCACCCTTCAGACGTGGCACCTCCAGTCGGCTGTATTCCTTACGGGTGGCTACGTTCTTATTGTCGTTGCGCTCGGTGGGTGTCACTTCGCCTCCGTTGTCATCACTGTCGTCGCTGCCGCACGAGGGGGTGAGCACCAGGCATGATGCCAGAAGCAGCCAGTATAGTTTCTTTATCATAGGTCTACTGTATAGGTTAGGGCTAAGATTAGTTGTCATACAATACAAAAAGGTGCCCCCAAGCGCATATGCAACTACGCTGTGGATACACCTTTATAGTCTCGCGATATATTTTTAGGTATATCTTTACTTCTTGATCTTGCCGTAGCGGTTCATGAAGCGGTCCACACGA
>CAMHPC010000094.1 GCA_946186945.1 uncultured Prevotella sp. | reverse complement strand
TAATTGTAAGACAGCGTTTTACACGCATCGATTTAAGGTTTGTTTCGGTCTGTTTAGACCCAATTTAATCGGTGAAGAATTCATGTGGGATTAATATATTTTATTATCTTTGCAAGCGATATTTACTATATGGTCTAAACAATTCAGCACATGACACCAACAACATCAAGAGTATTTGAGATATTCAAGCAACTGAATGAGATACCACGCCCTTCGCACCATGAAGAGCGAGTAGCAGATTACCTTTGTAAGTTTGCCGAACGTCTGCACCTGCCCTACAAGCGCGATGCAGAAAACTGTGTCGTCATCAGCAAGCCAGCCACACCTGGTCACGAGGGAGCGGAACCGATAGTTCTCCTCAACCACATGGACATGGTTTGCGTAGGCATGAGCGACCCTCTCCACACCCCTATCGACGCGTATACTGAAGACGGATGGATGAAGGCCCGCGGCACCTCGCTTGGTGCCGACAACGGCATAGGCCTGTCCATGGCTCTGGCAGTACTGGAAAGCAGTGACATCACACATGGTCCTCTGGAGGTGATGACCACCACCAACGAAGAGGACGGCATGTCGGGTGCCTCACAGTTGAGCCCGGACTTTCTCATAGGGCGCAAGGTAATCAACCTCGACTCAGAGGATTACGACACCATCACCACGGGAGCCGCCGGAGCCTGCCTGCAGTTTCACCGCATACCCATCGCACGCCACTCTGCCCCTGCCGGCAGTTGGTACACCATCCGCTTCAGTGGCGGTTTGGGTGGACATTCCGGAGTGGACATCAACAAGAACCGCTGTAGTGCTGCAACAGCCACATACAGAGTATTATCTGCCCTCCGCGAACAATACGGTGCTCAGGTGTCTGCCGTCAATGTGGGCGAAGCCAATGCCTCTATTGCCTCTTCGGCGGAGATAGCAGTCTGCATACCATCTGAGCACTCAGGATTTGCCCACCGTGTAGAAACGATGATGAACACATGGTTGAACGACAACTTTGCAGCAAGCGACGCCGGCATGCGATGCACGGTGAGCAGTGGCGAGGCACAGTCCGCTGTAATCAACGGCGAGGCTGTAGATGCACTGGTGCACTGTCTGAGTGAGATACCCCAGGGTGTGGTTAAGATGAGCGATGTGATGCCCGGCACAGTAGAGACCTCGAACAATATCGGCAGGATAATGACAGAAGAGGACTGCATCTTCGTATCTACCCACACCCGCAGTTTCATTGACAGCGACATGGAGGCACTAAGCAAACAGATAGCCGGCATATTTGCCGCCTACGGTGCCCAGAGCGAAACAGTGATGTCTGCCCCCGCCTGGCAGGAGGATCAGCAGTCGGCATTCCTTCGCCTCACCTCCGACACCTTTAACGATGTATTGGGCTGGCGTCCACGCATGGTGGCAATGCACTTCGTGCTAGAGGCGGGTTTCTTCGTGGAGCGCTACCCAGGCATACAGATAGCAAGCATCGGGCCGCGCATAGTGGAGCCCCACTCCACCAGCGAGCGCGTGGAACTCTCCACCATCGAGGATATCTGGCGCGTGCTCATCGAACTGCTCAGCAGGATGGCATGAGAGTATAAAAAGAATATTTGAGAGCCATCAGCCGCATAGACACAGCGAGTGCCGTCACGAACAAGTGACGGCACTCACGGTGTAAACAGTGTGGAGCTGGCGGGAGTCGAACCCGCGTCCAAACGAGGAAACCATACGCTTTCTACACGCTTATTCCAGACTTTGGTTTTCGTGCTACGGCAAGACCTGGACCACCAACCGCAACCTTATCCCCTAAATTTTCACCGTCAGCACGGGGCGTTCCGCCGGCTATTCCCGAGAAGACTGCGCCGCTACACCAGAACCGTTCGGGTCCACACTGTCCTGAGCGACGTCTCGTTCCATCACCTGGTGACGGAATTAAGCAAGTGATCTACTGTACTTCGATCAAGCAGCGAGAGCATACTTGTTGTTGCCAATTAATTTTTTGACCGGTAGGTTTTAGGAGTATACAGTCTTCACTCCGCGTGCTTACGTACCATCTCAACCCGCTGTCAAATCCAGTCAACCCCATGTTATTGGTACCATCCGCTGATGGCAGGTCATTTTAGTACGGACTGCAAAGGTACATGTTTTTTTCTTTCCTGCAAATTTTATGAAAAGAAAATCATTAACATTATATTTTTTGCTCACATTTTTGTACTTTTGCAGCGTTTTACGTATAGTAGCATGAAGGTAGTACGCAACCGCTTCCTGCCGGCTCCGCAGTATGATGCCATTAACCTGTTTGGCTTTCTCTTCTGCCGCCACGACACCCACATCACCCCCCAACTCATCAACCATGAGCGCATACACACGGCACAGATGCGGGAGATGCTCTTTCTACCCTTCTACCTATGGTACCTGATAGAGTGGCTTATACGCCTGCCCATGCGCGGCAATGCCTACTTCTCGCTGTCCATGGAGCGCGAGGCCTATCGTCACATGAACGACCTGGACTACCTAAAGCACCGCCGCCACTACGCCTGGTTGAAGATGCTGCGCCAGCGCAAGCCGAAATAGGGACAAGAGGGGAAGAGGCGAGACAAAAGACAGCAAGAGGCTAAGACAAACCGAAATAAAAACCTAAAGATATATGAAAGACAAAGAAAGAGAACAGATGCAGTTGCCCGACAACGCGTTTCGTGAGTTGCACGCAGGCGAGGAATACGAGCCTGTGATGAGTGCCGACCGTGAGTATCCCGAGGCCACGGGCTGGTCGGTGACCTGGGGTATCCTCATGGCCGTGCTCTTCTCCGCCGCCGCTGCCTATCTGGGACTGAAGGTGGGGCAGGTGTTCGAGGCCGCCATCCCCATAGCCATCATCGCCGTAGGTGTGAGCACCCTGCGCAAGAGCAAGAGTGCGCTGGGACAGAACGTCATCATCCAGAGCATCGGCGCCTGCTCGGGAGCCGTGGTGGCAGGTGCCATCTTCACCCTGCCCGCCATCTACATACTTCAGGCCAAATACCCCGACATGACGGCATCGTTTGAGAAGGTGTTTCTCTCCTCCCTCCTGGGCGGCATCATAGGCATCCTCTTTCTCATCCCCTTCCGTAAGTATTTCGTCAAGGACATGCACGGCAAATACCCCTTCCCCGAGGCCACAGCCACCACGCAGGTGCTCATCTCCGGGGCCAAGGGCGGCAGTCAGGCCAAGCCCCTGCTGCTGGCCGGCGTGATAGGCGGACTGTACGACTTCATCGTGGCCTCCTTTGGCTGGTGGAACGAGGTGGTAACCACACGCATGGTCGACTTCGGTGCCACCATCGCCGACAAGTTCAAACTGGTGTTCAAGGTGAACACGGGTGCCGCCGTATTAGGACTGGGATATATCATCGGCCTGAAATACGCCCTCATCATCTGTCTGGGTTCGCTGGCCGTCTGGTGGCTGATAGTGCCTGGCATGAGCATCCTCTTCCACGACCAGGTGCTCAACATGTGGGATCCCACCATCACCACTGCTGTGGGCGACATGAGTGCCGAGGCCATCTTCAAGGCCTACGGCAAGAGCATAGGCATAGGCGGCATAGCCATGGCAGGCATCATAGGCATAGTACGCTCATGGGGCATCATCAAGAGTGCCGTGGGACTGGCTGCCAAGGAGATGCGTGGCAAGGGCGGCGAGGCTGAGGAGGTGAAGCGCACACAGCGCGACCTCTCTTTCCGCATCATAGCCATAGGTGCCGTGGCCACCATCCTCATCACCTTCGTGTTCTTCTGGCTTGGTGTGATGGACGGCAACCTGCTATTCGCCATCGTGGGCATACTGCTGGTCACCGTCATTGCCTTCCTCTTCACCACCGTGGCTGCCAACGCCATAGCCATCGTGGGCAGCAACCCCGTGTCGGGCATGACGCTGATGACCCTCATCCTGGCCTCAGTGGTGATGGTGGCCGTGGGACTGGACGGCACTGCCGGCATGGTGGCCGCCCTGATCATGGGTGGCGTGGTGTGCACCGCCCTCTCCGTGGCCGGCTCGTTCATCACCGACCTGAAGATAGGCTACTGGCTGGGTTCCACCCCTCGTGTGCAGGAGCGCTATAAGTTCCTCGGCATACTGGTGTCGGCAGCCACCGTGGGTGGTGTGATGATGCTGCTCAATGCCACCTACGACTTCGCCGGTGGCGAGATAGCGGCTCCCCAGGCCAACGCCATGGCAGCTGTCATCGACCCGCTGATGAACGGAGTGGGTGCTCCCTGGCTGCTCTATGCCATAGGTGCAGTGCTGGCCATCGTGCTCACCCTGTGCAAGGTGCCTGCCCTGGCCTTCGCCCTGGGCATGTTCATACCCATGGAACTCAACATCCCCCTACTGGTGGGCGGAGCCGTGAACTGGTATGTCACCACCCGCAGCAAGGACGAGGAGGTGAACAAGGCACGTGGCGAGAAGGGCACGCTCATAGCCAGCGGATTCATAGCCGGTGGTGCCCTGATGGGCGTGGTGAGCGCCCTGCTCAAGTTCGCTGGCATCGACTTCATCGACGCCCAGTGGCTCGCCAACCCGCTCTCCGAGCTCTGCGCCCTGGGAGCCTACATACTGCTGATAGCATACTTCATCCACGCCACACGCGTGAAGAAACAGAAATAAGAGCATCGGTGCCATGGTGAGCAGAAACGAGTTGAAGCTGGTCAGACAACTGGAGCAGAAGAAGTACCGCCGCCTGCACGGGCTGTTTGTGGCCGAGGGCGACAAGGTGTGCGACGACCTGTTGCGCACTATGCCTGTCTACCGTCTGTACAGCAGCAACGGCCGTGCTGACGCTATCGCCGTCACCGACGACGAACTGCGCCGCATGAGTTTCCTGCAGCACCCCCAGGGCACCCTCGGCATCTTCTGCATGCCGCAGCACAGCAGCGACGAGGAGCAGCAGGCCATAGCATCCTGCGCCACCCGCCTGTGCCTGGCCCTCGACGGGGTGCAAGACCCCGGCAACATGGGCACCATACTGCGCATAGCCGACTGGTTTGGCATAGACACCGTGTTCTGCAGCGAGAGCACAGCCGACGTGTGGAACCCCAAGGTGGTGCAAGCCACCATGGGCAGCATAGCCAGAGTGCGTGTCTGGTACACAGACCTGCCCGCGCTGATACGGAGTCTGCCGCCCTCCACCCCCGTCTACGGCACCCTGCTCGATGGCGACAACATATATGCCACACCGCTCCATAACCACGGACTGATAGTGATGGGCAATGAGGGCAACGGTATCAGCGACGAGGTGCGCCGCATGGTGACCCACCGTCTGCTCATACCCTCCTACCCTGCCAGCCGTCAGGGAGCAGAGAGTCTGAACGTGGCAATAGCCACCGCCTTGGTATGTGGCGAGATACGGCGGCGGGCAGACATCATATAATATAAAAGGTAATGACAAATATGAACAAGGAAAACAACAACGTGCAGACCGTATCAACCGAAGTGTACGAGAAAAACCGCAGCGTACGCGGTTGCATAGCCACTGCCTGGCGCTGGTGGTGTGTCAATGGCAGCCGCTTGTGGCGCAGTGCCTGGTGCCCTGTGGTGCTGCTAGCACTGTCGGTGGCACTTCACACCCTGGCACACGGTGGCAAGGACCTGAGCGACGACACCCCGCGCCTCATACTCTCGGTGGTGGCAGCAGTGGTCATGCTCGCCGCTGGCACCTGGGCACTCGCCCGCGTGATGAACATACTCAACCAGGAGGGCCGCAGGCCGAACCTGCGGCGTGCCGCAGTAGCCACGGCAGCCTGCTTAGTGGGCACAGCCGTAGTTACAGGCATCATCTATGGCATCATGGCTCTCTGCGGCACCGAGGCAGCCGACATGCCGTGGTGGCTGGCACATATAGTGGCAGCCGTGGTGCTCACCCTGCTCACCCTGCCCCTCTCAGCCTATAACATGGCATACATGGCGCGCGCCAACCGCCCGTACCTCAACGGTCTGGGCAGCGGTCTATGGACCGCCCTGCGCCACTACGGTTTCCTGTTCATGCTCACCGTGCTACTGGGCACCATGCTGCTCATAGTGACCGCCGTGGTGCTGCTGCCCTTGGTGATACTGGGCATGGCCAACGATGCCTCTGTGCAGGGCGTGGTGGGCGGCGACCCCTCCGGCATGCCGGCATCCATGGCATGGGTGGGGGCCATAGTGGCAGCCATCGTCACACTGATACTGTGGTATATGTGGCAACTGATGACCGTGGCACTCTACTATGCCACAGGCTCCATCAGATGGCGTGAGGCACACCGCCGAAATATAATGACAACCGATGATACAAACCAGCAACAATGAAAAAACGAGTACTTTTCATAGACCGCGACGGCACACTGATATGCGAGCCGGAGGATGAGCAGATAGACAGTTTCGAGAAACTGCGCTTCGTGCCAGGCATGTTTCGCAACCTGGCCTTCATAGCCCGGCATACCGACTACGAACTGGTGATGGTGAGCAATCAGGACGGACTGGGCACCGCCAGTTTCCCCGAGGACACCTTCTGGCCCGTACACCGTTTCATCATCCAGGCACTGGAAGACGAAGGCATACACTTCGCTGCACAGCACATAGACCCACACTTCCCCGCCGATAATCACCCCAACCGCAAGCCCGGCACAGGCATGCTCACTGCTTACATGAACAGCGAGCAGTACGACATGGAGGGCAGTTGGGTGATAGGCGACAGGGAGAGCGACCGCCAACTGGCAGAGAACTTAGGTTGCCGCGCACTGATATTGGGCGAGGAGGGTTGCAACTGGGACCGTGTGGCAGAACGTGTGTTTGCCGGCGACCGCATCTGCGAGCGCCACCGCACCACACGTGAGACCGACATCAGCGTGCGCCTGAACATCGATGGCAGCGGCAAGACTAACATACACACAGGCCTGGGGTTCTTCGACCACATGCTCGACCAGATAGGTCACCACGGCATGATGGACCTCGACATCACCTGCCACGGCGACCTGCATGTGGATGAGCACCATACCATAGAAGACGTGGCGATAGTGCTGGGCGAGACCCTACTGCAGGCTCTGGGCGACAAGCGCGGCATAGAGCGCTACGGTTTTCAATTGCCCATGGACGATTGCGAATGCAGTGTGTCCCTCGATTTCAGCGGACGCCCCTGGCTGGTGTGGGAGGCAGAGTTTCACCGCGAGCGAGTGGGCGACATGCCAACGGAGATGTTTCTGCATTTCTTCAAGAGTCTGAGCGACGCAGCACGCATGAACCTGCACATACGCGCCACCGGTGAGAACGAACACCACAAGATAGAGGGCATATTCAAAGCCCTGGCACGCTCGCTGCGCATGGCCGTGCGACGCGACATCAGCCACTACACCCTGCCATCAAGCAAGGGCACACTATGAAGTATTTTCCACACATTATTATATCATTGTATCAAATCATGATTCTCTCAAACCTAAAAAAATGCTTTGTGGCACTCCTCGTCATGGGTGCCGCCGTGCCTGTGCAGGCACAACGCTGGGACAACTACAGACCTGACAACACCAATGTGAAACTGACTCAGACCAACCTGCCTATAGTATACTTGGACACGCGCATGGTGACAGGCAACCGACAGACCATAGACCGAGAAGAGCGCATCAGCGTGCACATGACCATCATAGACAATGGAGAGGGAGAACTCAACTACCGCGACACCACAGCACACCCCGGACAGAATAAGGACTACGACGGATGGGTGGGACTGCGCTACCGCGGCAACAGCTCGTTTACCATGAGCGACAAGAAGCCCTACTCCTTCAAGACCCTCAATGGCACATACGAGGCCGGCGGAAAGAAAGAGAAGGTGAGTCTGCTCGGCATGGGCAAAGACAACGACTGGGCACTGCTGGCACCCTACAGCGACAAGAGCATGCTGCGCGACCTGCTGGCCCTCACCCTCGCCAAACCATATTTCGAATTTGTGCCCACAGGTAAATACTGCGAGGTGATACTCGACGACATCTACTATGGCGTGTATATCCTCTCAGAGAGAGTGACCGATGGTAAAAAGCGACTGAATCTGGACGACCCTGGCGATGAGGGCGATGCACTCACCGGCGGTTATCAGGTGGAACTGGATCGCAACGACGAGGAACATGTCTATACCTCCAAGTACAAGCCACGCCGCACCAACGGTGGCGAGATAGGTTGGCGCAACATAGTGTTTCAGTATAAGAGTCCGGAATATGAGGACATGAACAGCACACAACTGAACTACCTGCACTCCAGGATAGACGCCATGGAGAACATACTGGCTGGCAGCAACTACAAAGACCCGGCAAATGGTTATGCCTCGCAAATGGACGTTATGTCGTTTATCGACCATCAACTGTCTCAGGAGTTCGCTCACAACGTGGACGGTTATCGTCTGTCCACCAACCTTTACAAGCACCGCGACAGCAAGGACCCACGGTGGAAGACCAGTCTGTGGGATTTCAACATTGCCTTCGGCAATGCCGACTACTATAACGGGGCTGCCACCAACACCTGGGTGTATATGATGAACGACGAGGACGACGGGTTCTACTGGAACGACGACCGTCTGCAACCCTTCTGGTGGGTGCGCCTGATGAGCGACCCTGCCTACGAGCAGAAACTGAAGAACCGCTGGACTCAGTACCGTCATGAGAACTACACCAACGAGCATATCTTCGCCATCATCGACTCGCTGTCCAACCGTCTCACTGCCAAGGGTGCTGAGGGTCGCAACTCGCAGGCGTGGCCCCGCTGGAACACCTACGTGTGGCCCAATGCCTACGTGGCATCATCGTTCACCAACGAGATCAGTCACCTGAAGCAGTGGATAACCAATCGTCTGACTTGGATGGACAGCAAACTCCTCCTGGCAGACTACGACGGCATAGAGGAGATAGAGGCTGGCAAGGCTGCACCATTCCGCATGATACGTGCAGGCATGCGCGAATGGCGGGTGATAGCCGACGGCTATACCACGCTCTCCGTCACCGACAGCAGCGGTCGCCAGTTGCTCGCCCTCTCTCTTGACGGCAGCATGACCAGTCTCGATGCCAGTGCCCTCCCCTCCGGAGTCTACGTGGTCACCGTGACAGGACCCACTGGCAAGCGCTCACGAAAAGTGGTGCTGTAATTTGTATTCGCCACCACAGAGGCACGGAGGTCACAGAGTCTTATCACAATTTGTGACCTCCGTGCTTTTGTGTCTCTGTGGTGAATTTATAATCTAACAGATGACAATTTCTATAAAATGCACACAAAAAAGCCTCAATTTTTAACAAATTCGTCATAATCAGAAAAAAAAAAGAGAAAAAAATTTAATTATTCATAAAACATTCATATCTTTGTCGGACTAAACTAGGACGAATGTACGCTCGTGAGAGTAATCCGTCCGACAGAACAACTACCTAGTAACTACTATTTTTACCTAAACTATAAATCACAAACACATGAAACATTGGATTAAACTACTATGCTTGTTTCTCATTTCGATGATTACAAGCGTGGCGCATGCCCAGGATGTTGCCAAGATTGGCGAAACGGGCTATGCATCCCTTGAGGCTGCTTTTGCTGCTGCCAATGACGGTGATGAAATCACCGTGCTGGCAAACAGCTCAGGCAATGGCATCAAGGCGCCAGAAGGTAAGTTCTCAACCAATGGATTGACTGTGGACTTCGGAGGATTCACCTACACCGTAGACGGTACTACCGTGGGTTCTACCGGTACAGAGACACAGGCATTCCAATTGCTTAAGAACAACAAGATCACCTTTAAGAACGGTACTATTACCTCTGAAAAGGCGAAAATTCTCGTGCAGAACTACAGCGATTTGACGCTGCAAGGTATGACGCTGACACTGAACAATCCCAATTACAGTGGTGCGTACACGCTCTCCAACAACAACGGCAACGTGGTCATCGACGCTACAACCATCAATGCCAACCCCGCCGGTGCATACGCATTCGACGTTTGCCGCTACAGCTCTTATCCTTCGGTCAGCGTGACAGTGAAGGGTAACAGCACCATCAACGGTAGTGTAGAGGTTTCAGCTTCCGGCAACGATGCTAAGGATGGATTCTCTCTCACTCTCGAGAGTGGTTCTATCTCTGGTGACTTGGTCATTGACCCCAGTGCCGACAAGGCTATGGAGGCTGCTCCAGAGAAGGTAAATATCACCAAGAACGCTGCATTCACCCAGACAGCTCCCGAGGGCTACTCATGGGATGCTACAACTGGCGAACTTACTCCCGAAGAGTATGCAGCACAGATTGGAAGCAACAAATATCGCACTCTTAGTCTTGCTTTTGCAGCCGCCGCTGATGGACAGACCATCACCGTGCTGAGAAACTGTTCCGGAAACGGCATCAAGGTGGCACAGGGTAAATATACCCAGGGTCTGACTGTGGACTTCGACGGTCACACCTATACCATGGACGGTACCATGGTGGGTTCTACTGGTACTGAGACACAGGCTTTCCAGCTGCTCAAGGACAACAACATCACATTCAAGGACGGTACTATCACCTCTACAAAGGCACTGATGCTCGTGCAGAACTACAGCAACCTGACCTTAGAGGGCATGACGCTCACACTCAACAATCCTAACAAAAATGGCGCATACACTCTCTCAAACAACAACGGTAATGTGGTTATTGACGGCACTACCATCAATGCAAACAACACCACTGGTTCATACGCATTCGATGTTTGCCGCTACGCTTCTTATCCTTCGGTCAACGTGACTGTGAAGGGCGAAAGTG
>CAMHPC010000093.1 GCA_946186945.1 uncultured Prevotella sp. | reverse complement strand
CTCGCCAGGCTCATAACCTGGAGGTCGCATGTTCGAGTCCTGCCTCCGCAACTATCAGAAGCCAGTTCCCTTTTTGGGGACTGGCTTTTTTATTCATACGAAGAGAGGGGTCATGTTGCCACCCCTCTCTGTTACTGCCCTCTTTACAAAATAGACACCCTCCTATATGGCAAGAAGAATTTGTTTGGACCTCCTATTTTGAAGTATCTCTTTTTCCTGGAAGGTAACAGCGGAACTGCTACCCTTTACGATCTTGGCAAAGAGAGACTTCTTTCCCGGCACTATGTAGGCATCTGGCCAGAAGCCGACAGATGAATAAGACTGGCTGATACCATAGCCTATGGCTTGGGTATTTGACAGCATGCGTGAATACGTACGGTTCTGGAAGTAGTCTGATGCTTCGCCATTATAGATAAGGAACGACTGCCCCATATTGAGGAAGAGGTCGCGGTCGGTCTTGTTTTGAACGATAAAACTCATCGACCCGCCATCGGCCCACAGGTTGTACATCACTTTCATGTCGCCGTTCTCATATACCAGCGAATTGTCCTGCTGCTGCATGGCATTCGACTTCACATCATAGACTTGAAAGTACGTAGATTTGCAAGAAGAGAATAGCATGACAGCCGTTACGGCCATAAAGAATAGTTTTTTAACATTGGATGTTAACATAAGACTGATTTTTAAGTTAAACAATAAAAAGATTCCATCTATACTATCCTTTATGACAAATAATGCAAAAGGTTAACAAGTGCACAAAAAAAATCAAGGGGCAGAAAAAAACTGTCCCCTTGAATAGTGAATTGTCATAATGGAATGCTTTCCGCCTACCACACCTGACTGAGCATCATGAGCGGTCCACAGGTAGTGGTGGGAAAGGCATAGATGTAGTATGCAAACTGTTCGCGTGTCATCTTATTGAAGATAACAAGCGAGAGCACATCTATCCATGCACCGGCATCCGACCCGATGGCAGCGGCACCTACGAGCAGATTACTCTCCTTGTCGAAGACGAAAGCCAGTTTGGCTGCCGCCTCATTATGTGTATTGAAGAGGAAAGCCTGACCGTACGGCACATCCACCACACGGAATTTGTCGTCCTTTCGTGCCTCGTCCGCAGCCCACAAAGATTGCAAAAAAATCGTAGTTTGCCATAATCCCTTACCTATTCGCGTTTCATTAGAACGTGATAGTCTCTACGAGTTCCATCATCTTGAAGAAATCAGCCTTAGCATCCTTCAGATAGTACATCACGCCGTTTTCGCCATTCTCTCCAAGTGCGGGCTTCAGCACGGGCATCTTGTCAACCAAGGCCTTTCCTACCTCAGGACGGTTGTCCTCAACGAGTTTGCACTCGATGCGCAGCGTCTGTCCCTTAAAGGCGCATATCTCTGCCTTTTGGTTTTCTGCTATCTGGCGTGTGGCGTTAGTCTTGCCAAATGCCATGATATAGATCTTTCCCTCGAAGAACAGCATGGCTCCATATGGGCGCACGCGAGGCTGGTCTCCATCAACAGTTGCAAGATAGAACGTTCCTGCTTTCTCCAGGAATTCATAAACTTTCTGTATACCTTCCATTGTGTCTAAGTTATTTAAGTTAATAATAATAGTTGGGATTGTCGTAATAGAAGTTGATAGGGGGTCAAAGGTATTACTATTATTTTAAAACGCAATTATCAATGTTGACCCAAAACTTACCCAAAAGGGCACAAATCAAAAGAAAAAAAACAGATAATCACAAAAGACCCAAAGCATTTGTCGCGTTTTTGTTTGTTTTTTGAAATAATTTACCTACCTTTGTAGCATAAAGAGAGACACTTTTTGCATACTAACTCATGTTTTCAGAAGCCACACTCCAAGACAAGAGTTATCACCTTATTTATAAAGACCGACAACCATGATAAACATCAAGAGAGAAGCGGCTACGTGCCTGCTATGTATAGATGCACCTTGCAGCAGAGAGAGTAAACATGGCGACCCTGCCCGCGCCATACGCGCCATACGTTTTGACAATGAGCGGTTGGCTGGTCGGTGGATAGCGGAATGTACCGACGAGGACCTGGATGCTGCAGAAAAAGCCTGCATACACTATGACCGTCCCATCCGCATCAAGGAATTGGCCAAGGCCATTGGTGGTGGCGCACAGTCAAAAGTGACAGCAGCCCCGTCCCTTGCCATCGACTTTTGCGGCATACATTGTGAGAACCCTTTCTTCCTGGCCTCGTCGGCTGTATGCACCAACTATGAGATGGTGGCTCGCGCCTTCGATGCCGGTTGGGCAGGCGTATTCTACAAGACCATCTGCTTGCAGGAGATACGCGAGGTGTCGCCCCGCTTCGATGCGGTGCAGCAGGAGGGCACATCAGATTTCTTTGCCTTCCGTAATATGGAGCAACTGAGTGAGAATCCTGCCGAGGTGGATTTCGACATACTGCGCCGTCTGAAGGAGGACTATCCCACGAAGGTGGTGGTGGCGAGCATCATGGGCGAGACGGAGACACAGTGGATAGAATTGGCAAAAATGGCGGAGCAGGCGGGAGTGGACGCCATAGAACTTAACTTCTCGTGTCCGCAGATGAGACTGACGGGCATGGGTAGCGACGTGGGACAGAATCCTGAGTTGGTGCTTTTCTATACAGCATACGTGAAGCGTGCGGTGAGCATCCCCGTCATACCCAAGATGACACCCAACATCACGAAGATAACCCATCCTGCCGAATCTGCCTATTTCGCAAATGCAGATGCCATATCTGCCATCAACACCGTCAAGAGTGTGACAATGGGCGACCGTGCCGACGTCTCCGGTCACAAGACCATCTCAGGACTGTCCGGTCGTGCCGTGCGTCCCATTGCCCTACGACATATCCTGGACATGGCACAGGACCCCATACTCATGGGCACCTACGGCAACAAGATAGAACTGAGCGGCATAGGTGGTATAGAGACATGGCATGATGCACTCGACTTTTTGCAGTTGGGCTGCAGAAACGTGCAGGTATGCACCGCAGTGATGCAATATGGCTATCGCATCATCGATGATCTGATACTGGGCATGCAGAACTATCTGGCTGAGCGTGGAGTGCACTCTCTGGAGTCTGTCATCGGTGAGGAGTTGCCCAACTTTGTCAATCCCATCAACCTGGACCGCGACACCATAGTCTATCCGAAGATAGACCAAGACCGGTGCATCGGCTGTGGGCGTTGCTATACATCGTGCATGGACGGTGGTCATCAGGCCATCGCTTTTGACCCTGAGAACCGTCGCCCTCGTATAATCGGCAGCAAATGCGTAGGATGTCACCTGTGCCGTTTCGTCTGTCCTACGGGTGCCATCGGGGCAGGCAGGCGTGTCCTCAAGAAGAATTGAGGTAGTGATTGAGGGCAGATGCCAGGGCGACAATAACGACAATAACGATATTATCGCCTAATCATTTGATGCTTCTGCTTCCTCGGCAGCCGGTTTCGTGGTAGCGGCTGCAACTTCAGAAGGCATGTCCTTGGTTGCTGCCTCGCTTGGCATTGCGTTTCACCATCGGAGCACCACACTCAGGTCATAGAGGGGCATCTTCCTTCACACTCTGTTGGCTTTGGACATCGAGGCGCTCCTTTGTCATATTCTCAGCAGAGCCGCCTTTCTCCTTGAATTCAGTGAGCCTGCTCGCCAAGTAGTTGGTAGCCATATTGTTCACCCTTGAGCATAATATCATTAAGGCATTGGCGGCTGTGGTCGGGTCCTCGCTCTCTATCCAAGGGTCATTTTTCTAATTGAGGAAGCGACGGCAAAAGCTGAAGCAAGAGGGAATTAAAGGAGATATGGTTTGACGAACATCTGACCAAGGCGTACGAAAGGTTTATAAAAGACCCACAGACCAACACATGGTTGCTGTATCTCTTTATCACCGTACAGACACCACTGTTTCAAAACTGGACAGACCAAAAATTGCCGCATGACATATCCAACATGTACAGAGAGATGATGGATAAGGCGTTCGGGGGGGTCGGAAAATTGAAATAAATATCACTTTTCTCTTGCTTGTACCACGTTTTGACACAAGGTGAAGTTATTTTTGCAAACGAAAATGATATTTATGGATTTATTGATGATAAATAAAAGGGTGAAACGAAAATTCGCAGACAAGCCAACTCACGGCATCTGAATGCGACATTGGTAATTAGATTATAATTACGTTCGGGAGGTTGACCATTCCCCCATCCCATTGTGGTGAAGAGTGTAGGCAACCTCCCTTTATTCATTTTCTTTGAGAATTCTACGGTTTGGTATAGAAGTCAATGAGGCGTGTGATTGCCCTGTTGCACACCGGGCAAAAGATGGGATTGGAATTTGTTCGCATGCGACAGTCCTGAGCCGGGCGGTAAACGCCTTTGAGTGAATAGCCTGCACCTTCAAACACCCCTACCCTGCTCTCTATAGTCTTGCGGTTGGTCGACTCCGGAGTAGGAATGGGTGTACCCTCTTTTATCATATCCTCCCATTTGCCATGGAAATTGTGCAGGGTGGTGAGATTGGGTTCCCAGGGTTCCACATCATGCGGATACATGGGTATTGCCTCATGCTCATACGCATACTCGTCGCCCAGCGCGCCAAAGGAGTGTCCGAACTCATGCACCACCACCTGTGGGTAGAGCGGGTGATGAGTCATGGATAGGTTATAACTGTTGAGTATGCCACCGCCTCCATACTCCTCAGTGTTCACCAGCACAATGATATGTTCGTAGGGTATGCCGGATAGCCAGTCGTGCAGTGTCTTGAGGTGGAGAGTGGTGAGGTAGCGGTCCATATAGAACGTATTGAAATGCGACTTCAGCGCCGTACGTTTCCATTCGCCCCGTGCCGGACTGCTGGTACCGCTGTCTACAGACGGGCTCTGCACTGCCACCACATGGAAACGGTCTCGCAGGCTGCGGAAGGGTTCATGGTCGAACAAAGCCTTCATAGCCACATCCACATCCTTCATAAACACGTCCATCTCGCTCTGCTGATACCCCTCAGCCACAAAAGCCACATGTATGCACTTGGTGGTATCGGCGGCTTGCTGCACTGTGACATAGGGTGTGGGGTGCTCTCCTATGCGCCGTATCATCACATCGGTGGGCACCACGGTATGTGTGAGCGAGGTCATGAGTTGCCGGCGGTTGTTGCGCAGGTCTACCGTCACGTCTACCGTGTCACGCGGCATGGGCACGAGAAACACGTTCTCGAAAGCGCGGGTGGCTGTTTTGCTCTCGTCCTGGCTGAGCCATTCCTGAAAGAGAGTAGAGAACGAATGGCGGTAGATCACCTCTCCCGTGGCATGGTGTCTCACGGTAATCTGTCCGTTGCCCTCTACAGGCAGTTCAGCCAGTCGGTGACGTCGTCCGTACCACCGCGGACTCATATTGAGTTGGTCTACAGCAATATGTTGTTCTCTGCTATTGCCAGAAAAGATATAGTCAATACGCAGGGTGTTGTCGGTGAAGTATGCATCAAAGTCCTGTGCCTGAAGCGCAGTGGTCAGCGCACAGATGAAAAGTAACAGTGTCTTTCTCATAATTCGGATAAAAGGGTTTTTATATATGTTCTTTGCCAGTCGGCAGCATGTAATATTTCATCGTCATACCTCAGCAGGTCGATATCCATGAGCACCTGTCCCTTGGCTCGCAGTTCACGGCTGTTGCCACAGGCGCTCTCTATCTCATGTAGTGCCCTTGTCACTTCCTCCCTATCCATAGTGGTCTGTGAGAGGCACAGGCAGTTAGCATATGGTGCAGCATCGGGGTTTTTCACGTCTGCGGAAACGATGGTCCGCGTGAAGCGGATATCTTTGAAGCGTGCAGACAACGACTCTTGTGCTCTCGGCATGGTGGTGGAGTATTGGGTGTTGCTCCCCAGTGCCAGGAGTATGATGACCGGGGGAGTGGTATGAGGCATCTGCGAGTGGTCGTGTGTCATGTCGGTCAGTGCATGTCGGCATCGAGGAAGCACAGAGGCAGCAGGTCTCTCACGCTCTCTATCACATTGGTATATTGAGAGCCGTAGAGAATCACCTTCATCGGCTGGTGATAGCGTTCTTCCACCTCGAGCATCACCTGTCGGCAGCCACCGCATGGTGAGACGGGATGTGGTGTGAGCACCCCCTTTTCATTGCGTGCAGCCACTGCCATGGCCACCACAGGCACCTCGGGGTATTGGGCACCGGCAGCGAAGAGTGCCGAGCGTTCGGCACACAGTCCGGAGGGAAAGGCAGCATTCTCCTGGTTGGCTCCGATTATCACCGTACCGTCTTGCAAGAGAGCGGCAGCCCCTACAGAGAAGTGCGAATACGGAGAATACGAGCGGTCGGTGGCCTCTATCGCCATGCTCACCAGATGTTGCAAACTGTCATCCAGTTCCTCAGTCTGGCACTGCAGCAGTTTGATATCGATATGTTTCTCTTTCATGGTATCAGGCAGTATTGGTTAGTGTTTATTCTTCGGTCTTAGTCTCCTCCGTCTCTACGTATTCGTAGCATCCCAGGTCAGGTTCGGCATCGCGTGGAGTGCCGGAGAGATCGAGAGGCAGCGATTCTGCAGGGTCGCCCTTGCCTATGGCAGCAGCCCCCTCTGCGAGGTGGAAGTCGTACACCAGGTTGTCGGTATCAAATACCTTGAACGCATGCCAGGAATAGCCATCCTCGTCATCTGTGGGTTCCCAAATGACATCGTGCACATGTTCATTCTCCTCTATTGCAGGTGTGCGCAGCAGGCAGTGGTGGAAGGAGAACTGGTATGTGGTCTCCTCGTCAGCCTCGCCCATTATCACATCGTCGGCATATCCTGTGACGATGGTATTGACACAGTCCATGGCATAGAGAGGGTATTTGTCCTCGTTTTGGAAATTGGCAAACCTGAGTGCCACCCCTCTCTCTCCCTCGAAGGGATAAAACTGTGCTATGGTGCAGTGTAGGAAATATGCCACTCCGCCCAGCACATACACACAGTCGGAGAGAGTATTGGTGATTTGCGAGTTTTGCACATCCACTACCGAGTGCACGGACTTCAGCCCGTATCCCTGGCAGTTGTGCACGATGGAGTTGTAAAGTTTGAGTTTGAGTTTAGACACATCGGAGGCATCGCAGACTATGGCATTGCGTGCCGAGTGTATATCGGCATGTAGGATGCTATTGTCGTATGACGACTCATAGAAGTGGATACCCTGCCACTGTCCGCTCACATTGTCGTAGGGCAGATAGTCGAACATATTGTCTATTCTGTCGCCCCTGAGCACCACAGGGTTTTCTGCCGTGCCCTGTATCTGCAGTCGTCCGTACACGTCTATGCCCGCATCGGCATGCATATATAGCGTTGTGCCCTGACCGATAGTGAGTGTAGCGCCTTCATTTACGTGTATAGTACCGTATATGATAGTAGGTTGCGTACTCTCGTAGTACGTATCTTCGGTCACCGTCCAGTCAGTGATTTTCTTGGCATCCCAGGTGTCGGCACCCAGTGGCATGATTTGCTGCACCCCGCTTTCGAGGTTGAAGAGCAGGTTGTCGGTGAGCGGTATGGGTTCAGTCTGGTTGTTGAGCGGTGATGTCAGTTCCACGAACACCCGCAGACTGTCGCCCCGGCGTATCTCCACATCGGGCATCTGAAATCCCGACGTAGGACTGAGATAGGTGCCGTCCACATTCACTCGGAAGCCGGTCTGGTTTCCGTTTTGCAACTGTATGTTCTTGCACCTGAGGCTATGTCCTGAGCGGTTGTACACCCAGAATGACTTTGCTGCAGTAGGCACAGCGGAGAACACGGTGCCAAACTTCACCTCATCTGTAGAGAACGTGAGGGTGTGAGATGGCGACACAGAGAAATCGTCATCATCGGTACATGCCACGGCGAGCGCAGCCATCATAAGCATTAGTATCCACTTCGTCTTCATCATATACAAAACGTGGGCGAGGGATAATTATTGTGTGCGCACGAAAGGTGTTAATGCCATCCACCCGACTCGAGGTAGTCTGTCATGGAAGCACGATACTTGTCCAGGTCGTCCACGAACCAAGTATTGCCGTCGAAAGCCATGCGCAGTTGCACCTGTGAGTATGTCATGCGCACGTTGACCACAGCCGATGTGGTGTCTACCCGTTGTACACTCACCTGCTGCAGTTCGCCGACTGAACTTTTGCCATCTGTCTGGCTCCAGAAATGTCTACCGTCGAAGAATCCTATCTCCGTCTTCTCATCGCTCTTGCTGTCCATCTTGATAACCTGACTGTAGAGTGAGCGGAAAGACGGCGTCATGTACTGAGTGCCGCTATTGGTGGTATCTTTGAGCAGGCGTGTATAGATATCGGTGACACGACGTGTGATAAAGGCATCGGTATGCATAGAGTCGTCAGGCGCCTGATGGCGACTGAGCGAGTCGCGCTGTAAGGAGTCCTGGCGCAGTGAGTCACGTATGATGGAGTCGAGTCGCAGCGAGTCGGCAGTACTCATCGGGGCAGAGCCCTTTCCTCCCTGGCATGCGATGAAAGACATGGCGATGATGGCGAAGGCAAGAAGTTGTTTCATGATGTTATAATATTTCCGGATGATTATGGTGGAACATTGCGAGTGACTCTATAGGATGTTCGAGCACCTGTGCTATTGCCGTGCCTTCGAGGGCAGCCGCCTCGTCGAGCAGTTCCTGAAAATGGCAGGCAATACCACCCACCGCCCCTATGGGCAGGTCGGGTCGCTGATAGAGTGCTGTATTTCTCTGGAAGAACTCGCGGAAATGCTGTATCACGAGTAGTCTGAGCGGTTCGCAATCGAGGTGGTGTTTCACAAACTTTGCCGCCGTAGCGAGGTATCTGTTGGGCATGGGTTGTCTGTACACCTTATCTATCACGTCGGCGAGTTCCTGTCCTGTATCGCTGAGGTATTCCTCTTTCAGCGTGTCGGGCAGCATGCCTTTGAAGAGTGCGCCTATGAATCTTTTTCCCAGCACTGCACCGCTACCCTCATCGCCGAGGATATAACCCAGTGCCGGTATGTTTTCCACTATCTGCTGCCCGTCGTACAGTCCGCTGTTGCTGCCCGTGCCCAGTATACAGGCTATGCCCGGTTTGTCGCCGAAGAGAGCCCTGGCAGCAGCCAGCAGGTCGCTTGCCACACCCAACTGTGCATTGGGGAAGGCTTGACTCAGCAGCGAGGTGAAGCGTTCGCGCTGTGCATCGCGCACGCCGGCACCGTAGTAGTGAAGAGATGTCACACTTTCGGGCTCCACACCTTCCTGCCGCATAGGATAGATAAGTTCCATGCGCAGCACTCTAAGTATAGTTTCATCGTTTTGGAAAAAGGGATTCATGCCCTGTGTGAGAAAGGGTATGCATTTCCCGTTGGCATCGATTAGCATCCAGTGAGTCTTGGTGCTACCGCCGTCGGCTATAAGTTTTACCATTGCATTTTGTTTTTAAATCGTGCAAAAGTATAAATAATTTATCAAACCAAATCAGAAAACGACTGTTTTTGTAATAATGAAAGCATCGATGGAGATATTTTTCATGTTTTTTAGTAATTCGGGCTGCACTTCGGCAAAACCGAAGTGGACGGTGGTATGGTAAACGGTGGTATGCGCACCTCAACAATAAAAATGTGCAGGCACATTTTGTATTGTCTTCGGTTTGCACTAATTTTGCAGGCGAAAAAGAAAAATCGAAGAAAGAGAGATGATTACATTGACCAACATTGCCATACAATTTGGCAAACGAGTGCTGTACAAGGATGTCAACCTGAAGTTCACTCCAGGTAATATTTACGGTGTGATAGGCGCCAACGGTGCGGGCAAGTCCACCCTGCTGCGTGCCATCAGTGGCGAATTGGAGCCCAACAAGGGTACGGTGGAATTGGGTCCTGGCGAACGTCTGTCGGTATTGGAACAGGACCACTTCAAATATGACGAATATACGGTGATGGACACCGTCTTCATGGGTCATCAGCCACTGTGGAAGAACATGAAAGAGCGTGAGGCTCTCTATTCCAAGGCAGAGATGACCGAGGAGGACGGCAACCGTGCTGCCGATCTGGAACTAAAGTTTGCCGAGATGAACGGCTGGGAGGCAGAGAGCGACGCCGCCCAACTGCTTCAGAATCTGGGAGTGAAGGAAACCGAGCACTATAAGCATATGTCTGAGTTGTCGAACAATGAGAAGGTTCGCGTGATGCTCGCCAAGGCACTTTTCGGCCATCCCGACAATCTGTTGCTCGACGAGCCTACCAATGACCTGGACCTGGACACCGTGCAGTGGTTGGAGGAATACCTGAGCAATGTGGAGCAGACAGTATTGGTGGTGAGTCACGACCGTCACTTCCTGGACGCCGTGAGCACACAGACCGTCGACATAGACTTTGGCAAAGTGACGGTATTCTCGGGCAACTACTCCTTCTGGTACGAGAGTTCGCAACTGGCACTGCGTCAGGCACAAAACCAGCGACTGAAGGCAGAAGAGAAGCGCAAGCAACTGGAAGAATTCATTCGCCGTTTCTCTGCCAATGTGGCAAAGAGCAAACAGACCACATCTCGCAAGAAAATGCTTGAGAAACTCAACGTGGAGGAGATACGCCCGTCAAGCCGCAAATATCCCGGCATCATCTTCACCATGGAGCGCGAGCCAGGCAACCAGATACTGGAGGTAGAAGGACTGAAGGCTGTAGACACCGATGGCACCGTACTCTTCGACAATGTGAGTTTCAACATAGAGAAGGGACAGAAGACCGTCTTTCTCAGTCACAACCCCAAGGCCATGACCGCCCTCTTCGAGATCATCAACGGCAACCGCGAGG